>NZ_JAVUPQ010000003.1:0-176968 GCF_032029835.1 Escherichia sp. AM3
AATCGGTGGAGCTGCATGACAAAGTCATCGGGCATTATCTGAACATAAAACACTATCAATAAGTTGGAGTCATTACCCTGGTGATAGTATACTATTATTCTGGTTAATCGCTGTCAAATTGATGATTTTGGTTAGTATTGCAATAGCGAAGGGTTTGATCCGGTAAGACTGGCTAGGCAAGGCTATACCAAAAAATCAGTGTAGGTTCAGAAAACGATGCACCATACAATCATCAATAATTTCAAATTGTCCATTGTGCATAAATCATAAAGAAAACCGCAGCACGTCGTATGCAAGAACGTGCTGCGGTTGGCTGGTGAACTTTCGATAGTGCGAGTATTGAATGATTTCCAGCTGTTGCCGATTTTACTATGTTTTCAGTAGAACACTTAGACAAAACTGAGGCACACAAATCTTTGCACTGGATTGCAAGGCTTTGTGCTTCTCTGGAGTGCGACATGTTTGATAACAAAAAATTAGCGCAAGAAGACAAAAATCACCTTGCGCTAATGCTCTGTCTCAGGTCACTAATACTATCTAAGTAGTTGATTCATAGTGACTGGATATGTTGTGTTTTGTAGCATCATGTAGTCTATTTTTTAGACTAAAGATATTGTAACACATTGATATTAATGGTTTTTAATGTTTCGCGTTCAGCTTTTTTATACTAACTTGAGCGAAACGGGAAGGTAAAAAGACAAAAAGTTGTTTTTAATACCTTTAAGTGATACCAGATGGCATTGCGCCATCTGGCAGAGTGATTAACTAAACATCGCAGTAATCGAGGCGCTTGCCAGAGAGTGGAAATGAACGTTAAACCCGACCATCGCGCCGCTGGCACCTTCATCGACATCAATACGTTCTATATCCAGCGCGTGAACGGTAAAAATGTAGCGATGAGTTTCGCCTTTCGGCGGTGCTGCGCCATCGTACCCGGTTTTACCAAAGTCGGTACGCGTCTGCAAAACGCCGTCTGGCATTGCTACCAGACCAGAGCCAAACCCTTGCGGTAATACGCGGGTATCAGCGGGTAAGTTAACAACTACCCAGTGCCACCAGCCGGAGCCGGTTGGCGCATCCGGGTCGTAGCAGGTGACAACAAAACTTTTCGTTCCCGCAGGAACATCATCCCACGCCAGATGCGGTGAAATATTATCGCCATCGTAACCCATGCCGTTAAAGACATGACGATGCGGCAATTTATCGCCATCGCGCAGATCGTTACTGATGAGTTTCATGAACCCTCCTTTCTTGTTTGCAGAAAGTGTAGCCAGAAACCCTCACGCGGACTTCTCGTTATTGGCAAAAAAATGTTTCATCCTGTACCGCGCGGTTAACCGCTGCGGTCAGACGCTGCAACTGTTGCGGGAGAATAATATAGGGCGGCATCAGGTAAATCAGTTTGCCAAAAGGTCGGATCCAGACACCCTGTTCGACAAAGAATTTTTGCAGCGCCGCCATATTCACCGGATGAGTGGTTTCGACCACGCCAATGGCCCCCAGTACGCGCACATCGGCAACCATTTCGGCATCACGGGCGGGGGCAAGTTGCTCGCGCAGCTGTACTTCAATATCCGCCACCTGTTGCTGCCAGTCGCCAGATTCGAGAATCGCCAGGCTGGCGTTTGCTGCCGCGCAGGCCAGCGGATTGCCCATAAAAGTTGGCCCATGCATAAAGCAACCGGCTTCACCGTTACTGATGGTTTCTGCAACCTCGCGCGTGGTGAGTGTGGCGGAAAGGGTCATTGTGCCGCCGGTTAAGGCTTTACCGAGGCACAAAATGTCCGGCGCGATTTCTGCATGTTCACAGGCAAACAGTTTCCCGGTACGACCAAATCCAGTGGCGATCTCGTCGGCAATCAGCAAGATACCTTCGCGATCGCATATTTTGCGGATTCGTTTTAACCATTCCGGATGGTACATGCGCATCCCGCCTGCGCCCTGGACAATCGGCTCAATGATCACCGCCGCGATTTCATGACGATGCGCCGCCATCAGGCGGGCAAAGCCCACCATATCGCGCTCATCCCATTCGCCATCCATACGGCTTTGTGGGGCGGGAGCAAACAAGTTTTCTGGCAGATAGCCTTTCCACAGGCTGTGCATTGAGTTGTCCGGATCGCACACCGACATCGCGCCAAAGGTATCGCCATGATAACCATTGCGGAAGGTCAGAAAACGCTGGCGCGCTTCGCCTTTGGCCTGCCAGTACTGCAACGCCATTTTCATCGCCACTTCCACCGCTACGGAGCCGGAGTCCGCGAGAAAAACGCATTCCAGCGGTTGCGGCGTCATTGCCACCAGTTTGCGGCATAGCTCGATGGCGGGCGCATGGGTGATACCGCCAAACATCACATGCGACATAGCATCAATTTGCGACTTCATCGCCGCATTAAGCTGCGGGTGATTATAGCCGTGGATCGCCGCCCACCAGGACGACATACCGTCAACCAGGCGTCTGCCGTCAGACAAAATTAGCTCGCAACCTTCGGCGCTCGCGACCGGATAAACCGGCAGAGGGGAGGTCATGGATGTGTATGGGTGCCAGATATGGCGTTGGTCAAAGGCAAGATCGTCCGTTGTCATAATCGACTTGTAAACCAAATTGAAAAGATTTAGGTTTACAAGTCTACACCGAATTAACAACAAAAAACACGTTTTGGAGAAGCCCCATGGCTCACCGCCCACGCTGGACATTGTCGCAAGTCACAGAATTATTTGAAAAACCGTTGCTGGATCTGCTGTTTGAAGCGCAGCAGGTACATCGACAGCATTTCGATCCTCGTCAGGTGCAGGTCAGCACTTTGCTGTCGATTAAGACCGGAGCTTGTCCGGAAGATTGCAAATACTGCCCGCAAAGCTCGCGCTACAAAACCGGGCTGGAAGCCGAGCGGTTGATGGAAGTTGAACAGGTGCTGGAGTCGGCGCGCAAAGCGAAAGCGGCAGGATCGACGCGCTTCTGTATGGGCGCGGCGTGGAAGAATCCCCACGAACGCGATATGCCGTACCTGGAACAAATGGTGCAGGGGGTAAAAGCGATGGGGCTGGAGGCGTGTATGACGCTGGGCACGTTGAGTGAATCTCAGGCGCAGCGCCTCGCGAACGCCGGGCTGGATTACTACAACCACAACCTGGACACCTCGCCGGAGTTTTACGGCAATATCATCACCACACGCACTTATCAGGAACGCCTCGATACGCTGGAAAAAGTGCGCGATGCCGGGATCAAAGTCTGTTCTGGCGGCATTGTGGGCTTAGGCGAAACGGTAAAAGATCGCGCCGGATTATTGCTGCAACTGGCAAACCTGCCGACGCCGCCGGAAAGCGTGCCAATCAACATGCTGGTGAAGGTGAAAGGCACGCCGCTTGCCGATAACGATGATGTCGATGCCTTTGATTTTATTCGCACCATTGCGGTCGCGCGGATCATGATGCCAACCTCTTACGTGCGCCTTTCTGCCGGACGCGAGCAGATGAACGAACAGACTCAGGCGATGTGCTTTATGGCAGGCGCAAACTCGATTTTCTACGGTTGCAAACTGCTGACCACGCCGAATCCGGAAGAAGATAAAGACCTGCAACTGTTCCGCAAACTGGGGCTAAATCCGCAGCAAACTGCCGTGCTGGCGGGCGATAACGAACAACAGCAGCGTCTGGAACAGGCACTGATGACCCCGGACACTGACGAATATTACAACGCGGCAGCACTATGAGCTGGCAGGATAGAATCAACGCGGCCCTCGATGCGCGGCGTGCTGCCGATGCCCTGCGTCGCCGTTATCCAGTGGCGCAAGGAGCAGGACGCTGGCTGGTGGCGGACGATCGCCAGTATCTGAACTTTTCCAGTAACGATTATTTAGGTTTAAGCCATCATCCGCAAATTATCCGTGCCTGGAAGCAGAGTGCGGAGCAATTTGGCGTCGGTAGCGGCGGCTCCGGTCACGTCAGCGGTTATAGCGTGGCACATCAGGCGCTGGAAGAAGAACTGGCCGAGTGGCTGGGCTATTCGCGGGCACTGCTGTTTATCTCTGGTTTTGCCGCTAATCAGGCGGTCATTGCCGCGATGATGGCGAAAGAGGACCGTATTGTTGCCGACCGGCTTAGCCATGCCTCATTGCTGGAGGCTGCCAGTTTAAGCCCGTCGCAGCTTCGCCGTTTTGTTCATAACGATGTCACTCATCTGGCGCGACTGCTTGCTTCCCCCTGTCCGGGGCAGCAAATGGTGGTGACAGAAGGCGTGTTCAGCATGGACGGCGATAGTGCGCCACTGGCGGAAATCCAGCAGGTAACGCAACAGCACAATGGCTGGTTGATGGTCGATGATGCCCACGGCACGGGCGTTATCGGGGAGCAGGGGCGCGGCAGCTGCTGGCTGCAAAAGGTAAAACCAGAATTGCTGGTAGTGACTTTTGGCAAAGGATTTGGCGTCAGCGGGGCAGCGGTGCTTTGCTCCAGTACGGTGGCGGATTATCTGCTGCAATTCGCCCGCCACCTTATCTACAGCACCAGTATGCCGCCCGCTCAGGCGCAGGCATTACGTGCGTCGCTGGCGGTCATTCGCAGTGATGAGGGTGATGCACGGCGCGAAAAACTGGCGGCACTCATTACGCGTTTTCGTGCCGGAGTACAGGATTTGCCGTTTACGCTTGCTGATTCATGCAGCGCCATCCAGCCATTGATTGTCGGTGATAACAGCCGTGCGTTACAACTGGCAGAAAAACTGCGCCAGCAAGGCTGCTGGGTCACGGCGATTCGCCCGCCAACCGTACCCGCTGGTACTGCGCGACTGCGCTTAACGCTAACCGCTGCGCATGAAATGCAGGATATCGACCGTCTGCTGGAGGTGCTGCATGGCAACGGTTAATAAACAAGCCATTGCAGCGGCATTTGGTCGGGCAGCCGCACACTATGAGCAACATGCAGATCTACAGCGCCAGAGTGCTGACGCCTTACTGGCAATGCTTCCACAGCGTAAATACACCCACGTACTGGACGCGGGTTGTGGACCTGGCTGGATGAGCCGCCACTGGCGGGAACGTCACGCGCAGGTGACGGCCTTAGATCTCTCGCCGCCAATGCTTGTTCAGGCACGCCAGAAGGATGCCGCAGACCATTATCTGGCGGGAGATATCGAATCCCTGCCGTTAGCGACTGCGACGTTCGATCTTGCATGGAGCAATCTCGCAGTGCAGTGGTGCGGTAATTTATCCACGGCACTCCGCGAGCTGTATCGGGTGGTGCGCCCCAAAGGCGTGGTCGCGTTTACCACGCTGGTGCAGGGATCGTTACCCGAACTGCATCAGGCGTGGCAGGCGGTGGACGAGCGTCCGCATGCTAATCGCTTTTTACCGCCAGATGAAATCGAACAGTCGCTGAACGGCGTGCATTATCAACATCATATTCAGCCCATCACGCTGTGGTTTGATGATGCGCTCAGTGCCATGCGTTCGCTGAAAGGCATCGGTGCCACGCATCTTCATGAAGGGCGCGACCCGCGAATATTAACGCGTTCGCAGTTGCAGCGATTGCAACTGGCCTGGCCGCAACAGCAGGGGCGATATCCTCTGACGTATCATCTTTTTTTGGGAGTGATTGCTCGTGAGTAAACGTTATTTTGTCACCGGAACGGATACCGAAGTGGGGAAAACTGTCGCCAGTTGTGCACTTTTACAAGCCGCAAAGGCAGCAGGCTACCGGACGGCAGGTTATAAACCGGTCGCCTCTGGCAGCGAAAAGACCCCGGAAGGTTTACGCAATAGCGACGCGCTGGCGTTACAGCGCAACAGCAGCCTGCAGCTGGATTACGCAACAGTAAATCCTTACACCTTCGCAGAACCCACTTCGCCGCACATCATCAGCGCGCAAGAGGGCAGACCGATAGAATCATTGGTAATGAGCGCCGGATTACGCGCGCTTGAACAACAGGCTGACTGGGTGTTAGTGGAAGGTGCTGGCGGCTGGTTTACGCCGCTTTCTGACACTTTCACTTTTGCAGATTGGGTAACACAGGAACAACTGCCGGTGATACTGGTAGTTGGTGTGAAACTCGGCTGTATTAATCACGCGATGTTGACTGCGCAGGCAATACAACACGCCGGACTGACTCTGGCGGGTTGGGTGGCGAACGATGTTACGCCTCCGGGAAAACGTCACGCTGAATATATGACCACGCTCACCCGCATGATTCCCGCGCCGCTGCTGGGAGAGATCCCCTGGCTTGCAGAAAATCCAGAAAATGCGGCAACCGGAAAGTACATAAACCTTGCCTTGTTGTAGCCATTCTGTATTTGGTTAAATTGCGAGCGAGATCGCGTCTTCGATTGACTGCAATTTAACCAATTAAATTCTAAAATAATCACGAAAAAAATTTTACTTCCGCCTCATGCGGCGAATGTGGGAATTGCCCAGGCGGCGGGGGATAGGGGCTGGAGACAGTTATCCACTATTCCTGTGGATAACCATGTGTATTAGAGTTAGAAAACACGAGGCAAGCGAGAGAATACGCGGCTTGCACGCGAATTGGCGTTAAAGACGGCTCAAAGAAATATCTTTTATTTTTTAACTGGTTAGATAAATGCAATGGCAGTCACTGAACAGGCATCTCTTGCCATAAAACTGTCATCACTCATCTTGACAAATGTTAAAAAAGCCGTTGCTTTGGGGATAACCCGGTAAGGCCGGAGTTTTATCTCGCCACAGAGTAAATTTTGCTCATGATTGACAGCGGAGTTTACGCTGTATCAGAAATATTATGGTGATGAACTGTTTTTTTATCCAGTATAATTTGTTGGCATAATTAAGTACGACGAGTAAAATTACATACCTGCCCGCCCAACTCCTTCAGGTAGCGACTCATGAGTAAACCGTTCAAACTGAATTCCGCTTTTAAACCTTCTGGCGATCAGCCAGAGGCGATTCGACGTCTCGAAGAGGGGCTGGAAGATGGCCTGGCGCACCAGACGTTACTTGGCGTGACTGGCTCAGGGAAAACCTTCACCATTGCCAATGTCATTGCTGACCTTCAGCGCCCAACCATGGTACTTGCGCCCAACAAAACGCTGGCGGCCCAGCTGTATGGCGAAATGAAAGAGTTCTTCCCGGAAAACGCGGTGGAGTATTTCGTCTCCTACTACGACTACTATCAGCCGGAAGCCTATGTACCGAGTTCCGACACTTTCATTGAGAAAGATGCCTCGGTTAACGAACATATTGAGCAGATGCGTTTATCCGCCACCAAAGCGATGCTGGAGCGGCGTGATGTGGTTGTGGTGGCGTCTGTTTCCGCGATTTATGGTCTGGGCGATCCTGATTTATATCTCAAGATGATGCTCCATCTCACGGTCGGTATGATTATCGATCAGCGCGCGATTCTGCGCCGACTGGCGGAGCTGCAATACGCTCGTAATGATCAAGCATTCCAGCGTGGTACTTTCCGCGTTCGTGGCGAGGTGATAGATATCTTCCCGGCAGAATCGGATGACATTGCACTTCGCGTGGAACTGTTTGACGAGGAAGTGGAACGATTGTCGTTATTTGACCCGCTGACCGGGCAGATTGTTTCCACTATTCCACGTTTTACCATCTACCCGAAAACGCACTACGTCACACCGCGCGAGCGCATCGTACAGGCGATGGAGGAGATCAAAGAAGAGCTGGCCGCCAGACGCAAAGTGCTGTTGGAAAACAACAAACTGCTGGAAGAGCAGCGGCTGACCCAGCGTACCCAGTTTGATCTGGAGATGATGAACGAGCTGGGCTACTGTTCGGGGATTGAAAACTACTCGCGCTTCCTCTCCGGTCGTGGACCGGGTGAGCCACCGCCGACGCTGTTTGATTACCTCCCTGCTGATGGGCTGCTGGTGGTCGATGAATCTCACGTCACCATTCCACAAATTGGCGGCATGTATCGCGGTGACCGGGCGCGTAAAGAGACACTGGTGGAGTACGGCTTCCGCCTGCCATCAGCGCTGGATAACCGTCCGCTTAAGTTTGAAGAGTTCGAAGCATTAGCGCCGCAAACCATCTATGTTTCGGCGACGCCGGGTAATTACGAGCTGGAAAAATCCGGCGGCGATGTGGTGGATCAGGTGGTGCGTCCAACCGGATTGCTTGACCCGATTATCGAAGTGCGGCCGGTGGCGACACAGGTTGATGATCTTCTTTCGGAGATTCGTCAGCGAGCGGCAATTAACGAACGCGTACTGGTCACCACACTGACCAAGCGGATGGCGGAAGATCTTACCGAATATCTCGAAGAACATGGCGAGCGCGTGCGTTATCTTCACTCAGATATCGACACCGTCGAACGTATGGAGATTATCCGCGACTTGCGTCTGGGTGAGTTCGACGTGCTGGTAGGGATCAACTTACTGCGCGAAGGTCTGGATATGCCGGAAGTGTCGCTGGTGGCGATCCTCGACGCTGACAAAGAAGGCTTCCTGCGTTCCGAACGTTCGTTGATCCAGACCATTGGTCGTGCGGCACGTAACGTTAACGGTAAAGCGATTCTCTACGGCGATAAGATCACCCCATCAATGGCGAAAGCGATTGGCGAAACCGAACGTCGCCGCGAGAAACAGCAGAAGTACAACGAAGAACACGGCATTACGCCGCAAGGCTTGAACAAGAAAGTGGTCGATATCCTGGCGCTGGGGCAGAACATTGCCAAAACCAAAGCGAAGGGCAGAGGAAAATCGCGCCCGATTGTTGAGCCGGATAATGTGCCGATGGATATGTCGCCTAAAGCGCTGCAGCAGAAAATCCATGAACTGGAAGGGTTGATGATGCAACACGCGCAGAATCTGGAGTTCGAAGAAGCGGCGCAAATTCGTGACCAGTTGCATCAGCTGCGTGAATTGTTTATCGCGGCGTCGTGACAGGATAACGATGAAGACAGATGACAAAAGCAAAATTGCCTGATGTGCTACGCTTATCAGGCCTACATGATCTCTGCAATACATTGAATTAGCGCGGTTTGTAGGCCGGATAAGGCGTTCACGCCGCATCCGGCATAAACAACGCGCACTTTGTCTTCAATAGGAAGCCGGAATTTTCCTTCGGATTTCCGTTAACCTAAAGCCTGTAACGCCTTTTCCAGCGCGTTATGTAACAACTGGCGGTCATGACGATACGGAATATCGCTGGCCTCCAGTACCTCCTGGATCACAATCCGCTCTTTCACCGCCGAGACATCCACTTTTGGCCCGACGATGACCGCATCAATGACCTTTTTACCAACATACTGCTCCATAATTGCCAGCTTGCTTTCCAGCTTCAAATTAGCCGCAGGTAAACTCAACTCACGCCCCAGATTGCCGATATAAACCATCGGCGCTGGCGTGCGGCGTAATGCCTGGGCGATTTCCTTCAGCAGCAGAATTGGCATCAGGCTGGTATAAAAACTGCCAGGCCCAATAATGATGAGATCCGCTTCATTGATAGCGTGAACCGCCTCACGCGTTGCGGGTACATTAGGCGTTAACAATAACTCTTGAATCGGCGTAGTTAACTGGTCGATATTGACCTCGCCGTAAACTTCATGCCCCTGATCGTCAATCGCCATCAGATCAACAGGATGCTCTGACATTGGAATCAAATGCGTATCCACTTTCAGCAGATTACGAATTAAATTGATGGCTTCCAGAGGCCGCACGCTAAGGTGATCCAGCGCCTTTAACATCAAGTTTCCGAGATTATGACCGGAAAGTTCGCCATTGCCACCAAAACGGTATTCAAACATCGCGGAGGCGACGCTCGGTTCCGTTATCAGCTGATTGAGGCAGTTGCGCATATCGCCCCAGGCAATGCCGCCTTCTGAACGGCGAATACGCCCCGTCGAGCCACCATTATCGGTGGTGGTGACGATACCCGTTAAACGAGAACCCAAAGACGAAAGTGATGAGAGAACGCGTCCCAGTCCATGCCCTCCGCCGAGAGCAACGACACGATCAAGATCAGCCAGCGTACGATTGCGCATATAGTTTCCTGGAGTCAGATTATCCGCGCTACAGTAGCGCAAATTGCGGGGAAACAGCAATTAACCTGCCAATATTGAGGATACAAACTATTTTCTTCTACCTCTAAAGGACGATGCACGCTATGCCGCCCTGATGATGTATATCAAAGTAAAACTGCCATTTTCCCTTATTCTGTAGCGAAATAGCACGATCATGACGCTATATACATGATTACATAGCGAAAGTGTGGATGGTAAAAATCTCATTTACACGCTAGTATCGGCTTAACCACTAAACACTCTAGCCTCTGCACCTGGGTCAACTGATACGGTGCTTTGGCCGTGACAATGCTCGTAAAGATTGCCACCAGGGCGAAGGAAGAAATGACTTCGCCTCCCGTATCTGGAAAGGTGTACATGGCTTCACAACTGACTGATGCATTTGCGCGTAAGTTTTACTACTTGCGCCTGTCGATTACCGATGTGTGTAACTTTCGTTGCACCTACTGCCTGCCGGATGGCTACAAACCGAGCGGCGTCACCAATAAAGGCTTTCTTACCGTCGATGAAATTCGCCGGGTTACGCGCGCCTTCGCCAGTCTGGGCACCGAAAAAGTGCGCCTGACAGGAGGAGAGCCGTCTTTACGCCGCGACTTTACCGATATCATCGCCGCTGTGCGGGAAAACGACGCTATCCGCCAGATTGCGGTCACCACCAATGGTTACCGTCTGGAACGCGATGTGGCGAACTGGCGCGATGCGGGACTTACTGGCATTAACGTCAGTGTCGACAGTCTGGACGCCCGCCAGTTTCACGCTATTACCGGGCAGGATAAATTCAACCAGGTCATGGCAGGGATTGATGCTGCATTTGAGGCCGGTTTTGAGAAGGTCAAAGTCAATACCGTGCTGATGCGTGATGTTAATCATCACCAGCTCGACACCTTTCTGAACTGGATCCAGCATCGCCCTATCCAGCTGCGTTTCATCGAACTGATGGAAACGGGCGAGGGCAGTGAGCTCTTCCGTAAGCATCACATCTCTGGTCAGGTTCTGCGTGACGAGCTACTGCGTCGCGGCTGGATCCACCAATTACGTCAACGCAGCGACGGTCCCGCGCAAGTCTTTTGCCATCCGGATTACGCCGGAGAGATTGGCCTTATCATGCCGTATGAAAAAGACTTCTGCGCCACTTGCAACCGCCTGCGCGTTTCCTCCATTGGTAAACTCCATCTCTGCCTGTTTGGTGAAGGCGGCGTTAACCTGCGCGATCTGCTGGAAGACGATGCCCAGCAACAGGCGCTGGAAGCGCGTATTTCAGCGGCGCTGCGGGAGAAGAAACAGACCCATTTCCTGCATCAAAACAACACCGGTATTACGCAAAACTTATCGTACATTGGCGGCTAAAACGTCAAAAGGAGAGATCAGATGAGTCAGGTAAGCACTGAATTTATCCCGACCCGTATTGCTATTCTTACGGTTTCTAATCGGCGCGGTGAAGAAGACGATACCTCCGGTCACTATTTGCGCGATTCGGCGCAAGAAGCGGGCCATCACGTTGTCGATAAAGCCATTGTGAAAGAAAACCGCTACGCTATTCGCGCTCAGGTATCTGCGTGGATCGCCAGCGACGATGTACAAGTGGTGTTGATTACGGGTGGTACTGGCCTGACGGAAGGTGATCAGGCTCCCGAAGCATTGCTGCCGTTGTTCGACCGTGAAGTTGAAGGTTTTGGTGAAGTGTTCCGTATGTTGTCGTTTGAAGAGATTGGCACTTCCACGTTGCAATCTCGTGCGGTAGCGGGCGTCGCTAACAAAACGCTGATTTTCGCCATGCCGGGTTCGACCAAAGCGTGCCGTACCGCATGGGAAAATATCATCGCGCCGCAGTTGGATGCCCGTACGCGTCCGTGTAATTTCCATCCACATTTGAAGAAATAAGTATGTCGCAACTGACCCATATCAACGCCGCTGGCGAAGCGCACATGGTGGATGTCTCCGCCAAAGCGGAAACCGTGCGTGAAGCGCGGGCGGAAGCCTTTGTCACCATGCGCAGCGAGACGCTGGCGATGATTATTGATGGTCGCCACCACAAAGGCGACGTATTTGCCACTGCGCGTATTGCCGGTATTCAGGCGGCAAAACGCACCTGGGATCTGATCCCGCTCTGTCATCCGCTGATGCTCAGCAAAGTTGAAGTCAATTTACAGGCCGAGCCGGAGCACAATCGGGTGCGTATAGAAACCTTATGCCGCCTGACCGGGAAAACCGGTGTCGAAATGGAAGCATTAACCGCGGCCTCCGTGGCGGCGCTGACCATTTATGACATGTGCAAAGCGGTGCAAAAAGATATGGTGATTGGTTCGGTACGTTTGCTGGCGAAGAGCGGCGGCAAGTCGGGTGACTTTAAGGTGGAAGCGGATGATTAAAGTTCTTTTTTTCGCCCAGGTGCGCGAGTTGGTGGGAACAGATGCAACCGAAGTGGCTGCGGATTTCCCAACTGTTGAAGCGTTACGCCAGCACATGGCTGCGCAGAGCGATCGCTGGGCGCTGGCGCTGGAAGATGGCAAATTACTGGCTGCCGTCAACCAGACGCTGGTGAGTTTTGACCATCCGCTGACTGACGGCGACGAAGTAGCTTTCTTCCCGCCGGTAACCGGAGGTTAAGATGGCAGAAACCAAAATTGTTGTTGGTCCGCAGCCGTTCAGCGTAGGAGAAGAGTACCCGTGGCTGGCGGAGCGTGACGAAGACGGTGCGGTAGTCACCTTTACTGGTAAGGTGCGCAACCATAACCTGGGCGACAGCGTCAACGCATTAACCCTCGAACACTATCCGGGGATGACTGAAAAAGCACTGGCAGAAATTGTTGATGAAGCGCGTAACCGCTGGCCGCTGGGGCGCGTCACTGTGATTCACCGCATCGGGGAATTATGGCCGGGCGATGAAATCGTTTTTGTCGGTGTCACCAGTGCGCATCGCAGCAGTGCGTTTGAAGCCGGGCAGTTTATTATGGATTATCTCAAAACCCGCGCACCGTTCTGGAAGCGTGAAGCCACGCCGGAAGGCGACCGCTGGGTCGAAGCTCGGGAGAGCGATCGGCAGGCGGCAAAACGCTGGTAGTTTTTTGTTAGCCGGATAAGGCACCGCTGCGTCCGGCAATTTCACCGCTCAGTACATGCGTTTACGCTGCGTCGATGCACAGCCTCATCATTTTGCAGTATCCTTAAGATATTCCTAATATCTTAAGGAGATCGTCATGGACAGATTCCCACGTTCTGATTCAATTGTACAACCCCGGGCTGGCTTGCAGACTTATATGGCGCAAGTCTATGGCTGGATGACCGTTGGCTTGTTGCTGACCGCATTTGTTGCCTGGTATGCAGCTAATTCTGCGGCAGTGATGGAGCTGTTGTTCACTAACCGTGTCTTTTTAATCGGTCTGATCATCGCGCAATTAGCATTGGTTATTGTGTTATCAGCGATGATTCAAAAGCTGAGCGCAGGTGTAACGACTATGCTCTTTATGCTTTATTCGGCGCTGACGGGTCTTACGCTTTCCAGTATTTTCATTGTCTATACCGCTGCTTCTATCGCCAGTACTTTCGTCGTTACTGCCGGGATGTTCGGCGCAATGAGCCTGTATGGTTACACCACGAAGCGCGATCTAAGCGGCTTTGGCAATATGCTGTTTATGGCGTTAATCGGCATTGTGCTGGCATCGCTGGTCAACTTCTGGCTGAAAAGCGAAGCGTTGATGTGGGCAGTCACCTACATCGGCGTGATTGTCTTTGTCGGATTGACGGCGTATGACACCCAGAAACTGAAAAATATGGGTGAGCAGATTGATACCCGCGACACGTCGAACCTGCGCAAATATTCCATTCTTGGCGCGTTAACCTTGTATCTGGACTTCATCAACCTGTTCCTGATGTTGCTGCGGATCTTCGGCAACCGCCGTTAATTCTTTTTCACCATCAATATCCCGGCCATGTGTCGGGATTTTTTTCTTACTAAAAACGACACTTAACAAGTACCAGGTATAAAATACGCCTTATGGACGAGCGGAAGCGTTTTCCGTATCCATAAATACAAAAGTATTTTGTATGCGTGGGTTTAAATTTATTCATGATGAATATTAATATTTTTTCTAAGGATAACTAAAAGAATGGAATCATACTCGAAAAACAGCAATAAATTAGATTTTCAGCACGAGGCCAGGATATTAAACGGTATATGGCTCATTACCGCTTTAGGTTTGGTGGCAACCGCAGGACTAGCCTGGGGAGCTAAGTATCTCGAAATTACGGCAACCAAATATGATTCACCACCAATGTATGTCGCCATAGGGTTATTATTACTTTGTATGTATGGCTTAAGTAAGGATATCAACAAGATAAATGCCGCCATCGCGGGCGTAATATATCTGTTTTTACTCTCTTTGGTGGCGATTGTCGTTGCAAGTTTAGTTCCTGTATATGCCATTATCATCGTGTTCAGCACTGCGGGCGCGATGTTTTTAATCAGTATGCTGGCCGGTTTATTATTTAATGTTGATCCTGGTTCTCACCGTTTTATCATTATGATGACGTTGACAGGGTTGGCCCTGGTAATCATCGTGAATGCGGCATTAATGAGTGAACGGCCCATTTGGGTAATAAGTTGCTTAATGATTGTGTTATGGCCAGGCATTATCTCGCATGGACGAAATAAGCTCCTTGAACTGGCAGGAAAATGCCATAGTGAAGAGTTGTGGAGTCCGGTTCGTTGCGCTTTTACAGGTGCATTAACACTCTATTACTATTTTATCGGCTTCTTTGGGATACTTGCCGCGATAGCTATAACGCTTGTCTGGCAAAGGCATACGCGTTTTTTTCATTAGTCGTAAATGCAGATACTAAAGAACTTAACTGAACTTCACATCGCCGCTTCATTTTTCGCTCGTAGCTTTTTCGCCTGGCTTTCCAGCAACAGGTAACAGATCAGCGCCAGCAGCAGTGGGATAAAGTAATACAGCACACGGTAAGCGAGCAGGGCGGCGATAATTGTGCCTTTGGTGATATGCTCCCCAGCCAGTAGCGCGATAAACACCGCTTCCAGCACACCAATTCCCGCCGGAATATGCACGATGACGCCTGCAATACTACTAACCAGCAACACGCCCAGTACAAAGAAATAGTTAACGCTTTGACCAAGTAACAGCCAGATAATCGCCCCCATTACCATCCAGTTAACGCTGGAAATCAGCATCTGGGCGAGGGCGAATTTCCATGAAGGCAGTACCAGCTTTTGCCCTTTAATGGTCATATGGCGGTGCTTCGCGAAAGCGCAAAACCACAAATAAACCGCGATAATCATCAGTAAGCCAATGCCGAGAATACGCAGCGTAGTTTGATCGACATACCAGTGATCCGGCAACTCCACCACGCCTGCGGTAAAGATAATCCCCGCCAGCAAAATATAGCCCAGCCAGTTGGTGGTGATACTGAGCGAGAAAATCCGCGTAATAGTGCTACCGGGCAACCCCAGACGAGAGTACAAACGATAGCGCATACCAATGCCGCCGACCCAGGTACTGAGTGTCAGGTTGAAGGCGTAGCAGATAAACGACACCAGCATCACCTGGCGCTTCGCCAGTTTGTGACCGCAGTAAAAGCGGGCGAGCAGGTCATAGCAGCCGTAAATCAGATAACTGACGACCACCAGCCCGACCGCACTGAGCAGCGCAACGCGATTGTAGTCACGGATGACCTTCCAGACCTCTTCCCAGTCCACCTTTTTGGCGTAGACCACCAGCAACACAATCACCGCGATAAAAAACAGCCAGGTGAGGATCTTCTTTGCTAAGCGCCAGCGCGGGTGTGATTTACTCATCAGGGTTTTACCCCCGTGTTTTCAGTTTCTACCCGATCCTGCGTTTCCATTGTCGGTTGTGCGGGGGGATCAACCTGCGTCAGACGTGGTGTGTGTGCCGGAAGCCAGCCAACCAGCGCCGGGAAGTGGCGTAAAAAGTGGAACGCCAGCACGCTTTTGGTCAGGTTCCACCAGGTGCGTTTCGGCAGCATGGTCTCATCGACCTGCTGACAATCTGCGGCAATAATGCCGTTCAGATTATCGCGCAGCGTCTGGTTAAAATGACGATCGTGGATGATGACATTTGCTTCGAGATTCAGTGACAAACTGAGCGGATCGAGATTACTGGACCCTACTGTCGCCCAGTGATCGTCCATCAATGCCACTTTGCCGTGGAGCGGGCGGCGGCGGTACTCAAATACCTGAACGCCGCCTTTAACCAGATAGTTATACAGCAAGCGCGCACCGACTCTGACAATCGGCATATCCGGTTCGCCCTGAATGATCAGTTTGATCCGCACCCCGCGCCGTGCCGCTTTACGCAAGGCGTGTAAAAATCGATAGCCGGGGAAGAAGTAGGCGTTGGCGATAATGACTTCTCGCTGCGCCTGAGTGAGCATTTTCAGATAGTGACGTTCAATATCATCGCGATGTTCTTCGTTATCGCGCCAGACCAGCAATACCTGCGCTTCTCCCGGCTGGCGGTTCTCTTCCGCTTTGTGATGACGTCGCCACCAGCGTCGTGCCGCGCTCTGTCCAGGCAGGTTTTCCAGCTCAAACTGGAGAATATCTTCGACAATCGGCCCTTCAAGGCGTACCGCGTAATCCTGTTTAGCCTCTGGACCGTAGCTGGACATATGCTCGGCGGAGTAATTCAGCCCGCCAATAAAGGCGATACGCGCGTCGATCACCACAATTTTGCGATGCATCCGGCGAAACACATTGGTGCGCATACCAAAAAGGCGAGGGCGGGGATCGTAGTAGCGAAATACCACGCCAGCTGCCGTCAGTTCATTGACAAACTCATCGCTGAGATCCGGCGAACCGTAGCCATCCAGCAAGACTTCCGCTTTAACCCCGCGTTGCGCTGCTGCCAGTAGTGCCGCATGCAGCTGTTTGCCGACGTCATCCTCAAACCAGATAAACGTTTCAAGAATGATGCGTTCTTGTGCCTCGCCAATCGCCTTAAACACCGCGGGATAATATTGCTCGCCGTTTTCCAGCAATTCGATCTTATTGCCTTCACGCCAGCTACATTTCATAAATGAATCTCCGCACTTAAAGGGGCATGATCAGAAAGGTGTCGCCATGTCTGCAGCGGCAACGCGGTTGGCGCGCTGGCGCTGGCATTTTTGACGTAGATCCTGTCCAGACGTAGTAGAGGAAATTGCACCGGAAACGTGCGCGCCGGGCGTCCGTGGGCGCGGGTAAATATCTCATCCAGCCCGGCCTGCACTTTTAACGGATGATTAGCTTTTTGCCGCCAGTCGTTGAAATCACCCGCCACCAATACTGGTTCGCCGTCCGGCAGCTCATTGACCCATTCGGCGAGCATCGCAAGCTGCGCCTGACGGTGCGCCTCACGCAGGCCCAGATGTACGCACATCACATGAATCGCTTTTCCGGTCATCGGCGGCACAATGCGGCAGTAGAGCACGCCGCGCTTTTCCGCACCATCGACCGAAACATCGCGATTCTCATAATGTTCAATGGGATAACGCGACAGTACGGCGTTGCCGTGATGCCCTTCCGGGTATACGGCATTGCGACCGTAGGCAAAATCGCTCCACATAGTGTCGGCGAGAAACTCGTAGTGCGAGGTATCGGGCCAGTTTTCCACATGCAGCGGATGAACTTCGTGCGCGCCCATCACTTCCTGCAGGCAAACAATATCGGCGCTGACGGTACGCACGGCATCGCGAAGTTCCGGCAAAATGAAGCGTCGGTTAAACGCGGTAAAGCCTTTGTGAATATTGATGGTGAGCACCTTGAACGAAAATTGTTGTGTTTGATCGGGCATAATTTTCCTGTCTTTGCCTCTTATCTCATTGAAATAGTGTAGTCGGCGTCACAAAAAGGTGCGGTCTTACGGAATTTTCCGTAAAGTTCGGTACTCTGAGTAAGTAGAGATAAATTCTTCAGGAGAGAAGCCATGAAGTGGCAACAACGTGTTCGTGTCGCAACGGGTCTAAGTTGCTGGCAGATTATGTTGCATTTACTGGTAGTGGCGCTGCTGGTGGTGGGCTGGATGAGTAAGACTCTGGTTCACGTCGGCGTGGGATTATGCGCACTGTATTGTGTCACGGTAGTGATGATGCTGGTGTTTCAGCGCCACCCCGAGCAACGCTGGCGTGAGGTGGCAGACGTGCTGGAAGAGCTGACCACGACCTGGTATTTTGGCGCAGCGCTGATTGTGCTGTGGCTGTTGTCCCGCGTACTGGAAAACAACTTTTTGCTGGCAATTGCAGGGCTGGCGATCCTTGCTGGCCCGGCGGTAGTGTCTTTGCTGGCGAAAGATAAGAAGTTACATCACCTTACGTCTAAACATCGCGTACGCCGCTGACCCTGTCGTGGCCGTTATCACCAGTAGCGGCCACAAACTATTCCACACAATATCCAGACTCGCATCCTTCAAATAAATCTGCTTGGTAATGTCCGTAAAGTGGCGAATAGGGTTAATCCACGTCAGGTTTTGCAGCCATACTGGCATGTTTTCCACCGGAGAAACGTAACCGGAAAGGAGAATGGCGGGCATCATAAAAACAAACACGCCGATAAACGCCTGCTGTTGTGTCGAGCAGAGTGATGAAATCAACAGACCGAATCCCACCAGCGATAAACCGTAAATCACCATCGTAAAGTAGAACAGCGCCAGCGATCCGGCGAAGGGGATTTGATACGCCCAGATACCAATCGCCAGCACAATGGTGGCCTGGAAGGTGGCGACAATTAACGCCGGTACGGCTTTGCCGATGAAGATCTGCCAGGTGGTGAGCGGCGAAACCAGTAGCTGATCGAGCGTACCTTGCTCACGTTCGCGGGCGACGGAAAGTGAAGTGACGATCATTACGCCGATAGTGGTGATCATGGCGATCAGCGACGGCACCACAAACCATTTGTAGTCAAGATTCGGGTTATACCAGTTGCGTACCACCAGCTCGCTGTTGTTAGGTTTCGGTTTTCCTTCCAGCAGCTCCTGCTGATAATTTTTGACGATCTGTTGCAGGTAGTTGGCGGCAATTTGCGCACTGTTGGAGTTACGCCCGTCGAGGATCAACTGCAACGGCGCGGTCTGGAAGGTATCCAGTTTGCGCGAGAAGTCAGCCGGGAAACGCACCAGTAGTAACGCCTTTTGTGTGTCGATGGTTGGGCGGATCTCCTGTGGGCTTTTCAGCAGCAGCACATGGGTAAAGGCGCTGGCGCGGGCAAAACGTTGGGTCAGCTCCACCGAATGCTCGCCGTTATCTTCATCGTAGATGGCGATGGTGGCGTTAGTCACTTCCAGCGTGGCGGCGAACGGGAACAGGATCACCTGAATAAGCACAGGTAAAATCAGAATCGCGCGGGTTTGTGGTTCGCGCAGCAACGACTGCAACTCTTTGCGGATTAACGTCCATAAGCGATGAAACATGCTCTTCTCCCTAATCCAGCCGACGTTTGGTTTTCAGCCACGTCAGGCCGATAAACATCACCGCCGAAGCGATCAAAAACAGCACGTTTACCACCAGCACCACTGGAATATTCCCGGCGAGGAACAGGCTTTGCAGGGTGCTGACGAAATAACGAGCGGGAATAATGTACGTCACCGCGCGGATCACCGCGGGCATACTGTCGATCTGAAAAATAAAGCCGGAAAGCATAATCGACGGCAGGAACGCGGCGTTCAGGGCGACCTGAGCGGCATTGAACTGGTTGCGGGTAATCGTGGAAATCAGCAGCCCCATCCCCAGGGTACTGAGTAAAAACAGGCTGGAGATAAAAAACAGAATAAGCAGCGAACCGCGATACGGCACGCCGAGAATAAACACTGACACCAGCATACACAGCAGCATCGCCAGGATCCCGAGAAAGTAATAAGGGATCAGCTTACACAGCAGCAGTTCCGTGCGGGTAATCTCCGTAGAGAGCAGAGCCTCCATGGTGCCGCGTTCCCATTCTCGCGCCACCACCAGCGAGGTGAGAATCGCGCCGATGACCGTCATGATAATGGTCACCGCACCCGGGATAATAAAGTGCTGGCTTATCGCCGCCGGGTTAAACCAGTAGCGGGTTTGTACATCAATAAGCGGTTCAAAAGTCTGCCCGTTGTCCTCCGCTCGCTGCATTTGCCAGATCTGCCAGATCCCTTCGACATACCCCTGTACAAAGTTAGCGGTATTCGGCTCACTGCCGTCGGTGATCACCTGAATCGGTGCGGTGGCGTTGGCGCGCTCCATCTGTTCCGCAAAATCCACCGGAATAACCACCAGACCGCGAATTTTCCCCGCCTGCATTTTGGCGATCAGTTCCTGACGGTTATCGCTGATGGTGGCGTCGATGTAGGGTGAACCGGTCATGGTGTGGGTGAAATCCAGCGCCGCTTCGCTACGCTGTTCCAGTAAAATCCCGACCCGCAGCTTGCTGGAGTCGAGGTTAATGCCGTAACCAAAAATAAACAGCAGTAGCAGCGGGATCACTACCGCAATCAGCCAGCTACTCGGATCGCGAACGATCTGCCGCGTCTCTTTAACGCACAGCGCCCGTACGCGACGCCAGGACAGGATCGGGTTACTCATTGCTATGCTCCTTATCCCAGTCGTGGATCAACTGAATAAAGGCTTGCTCCATGGTGGGATCGGGTTGCTCGTCGTTGGCCGACTGCGCTTTCAAATCATCCGGCGTGCCGCTGGCAATTAATTTCCCACGGTACACCAGGCCGATGCGGTCGCAATATTCTGCTTCATCCATAAAGTGAGTGGTGACCATCACCGTGACGCCTTTCTCTACCATGCTGTTGATATGCAGCCAAAATTCGCGGCGGGTGAGGGGATCAACGCCGGACGTTGGTTCGTCGAGAAACAGAATGTCCGGTTCATGCATCAGCGAACAGGCCAGCGCCAGCCGCTGTTTAAAACCTAATGGCAGTTCATCGGTCGCGTGGGAGGCGATACTTTTCAGGCCAAATGCCTCGCTCATACGGGAGATTTTTTCGTTCTGCGCCCGACCGCGTAAGCCATACACACCAGAGAAAAAGCGTAAATTCTGTTCGACCGTCAGGTTGCCGTAGAGCGAAAATTTTTGCGCCATATAGCCGAGATGCTGGCGCGCTTTACCGGAACTCTCTTTCAGATCCATCCCCAGCACCAGCGCCTGGCCGGAAGTCGGCACCAGCAAACCGCACATCATCTTAAAGGTGGTCGATTTACCCGCGCCGTTTGGCCCCAGCAAACCAAAAATCTCCCCACGTTTAACGGCAAAGTTGACGTGATCGGTGGCGGCAAAATCACCAAATTTCTTGGTCAGTTCTTTCGCTTCGATCACCGTCTCGCCGGGTGTGCCTTCTACCGTATGCAATATTGCACCCAGCGGCGATTCTGAGGTTCCGGCACCACCCAGCAAATCAATAAACGCATCTTCAAAACGCGGCGTAGTTTCGTTGATGTTGATTTCCGGCATCCCGTCGGCATGGCGAATATCGTCTGGTGTGGCCTCTTTTTTGAGGATCAGACGTACCGATTTCCCCTGAATCATGCCGTCGCTGACCTGCGGCAGTTTCAAGGCGCGTTGCAACAGTTTGCGGTTGCCCTCGTGTGGACTGGTCATCAGAAAGCTGCGTCCGGCCATGGTTTGTGTCAGGGCTTTTGGTTCTCCCTGATACAGCAACTCGCCTTCGTTCATCAGTAACACGTCACGGCACTGCTCGGCTTCGTCGAGATACGAGGTACTCCAGAGGATTAACATCCCTTCGCCCGCCAGCTCATGCACCATCTGCCACAGTTCGCGCCGTGAGATAGGGTCAACGCCGACGCCGGGTTCATCGAGCAGCAACACTTTCGGTTCGCCCACCAGGGTACAGGCCAGGCCGAGTTTTTGTTTCATCCCACCGGAGAGCTTGCCCGCCAGGCGTCCGGTAAACGGCCCAAGAGACGTAAACTCCAGCAGGCGAGCAAAAGTTTGCTTACGTGCCTCGCCGGTGACGCTGCGCAAATCCGCGTACAGATTGAGGTTCTCCATCACCGTGAGATCTTCATACAGACCAAATTTCTGCGGCATATAGCCGAGCACGGCGTGCAGCGCGCCGTCGTTTTTGATCGGATCAAAGCCAATCACCGTGGCACTGCCGCTGTCGGGTTTCAGTAATCCCGCCAACATCCGCATCAGCGTGGTTTTACCTGCACCGTCCGGCCCCACCAACCCCGTCACATAACCGGCGTGAATGGTACAATCGAGCGGCGCGACGGCGGGCTTGTCCATGCCCGGAAAGCGTTTTTCCAGGCCGTTCAGCGTGATAACGGCATCATTCATGTCCTGCCTCGTCACCGAATTGTACCGTCACTGGCATTCCCTGGCGTAACGCATCATCGGCGTCGGTCACCACAATACGCAGGCGATAGACGAGGTCGGTACGCAGATCCGGCGTTTCGACGGTTTTCGGGGTAAATTCAGCAGTCGGCGAAACGAAACCAATCTGCCCGTGATACGGCTTGTCCGGGCGACCATCGGTATAAAGCAGCACTTTGCGCCCCGGCTGGGCCTGGTCAAGATTACGTTCATCAACATAAGCGCGCACCCACACCGGACGCGTTAGTGAAACGGTAAACACCGTGCCACCTTCATTGAGGACCGTGCCTGGCTCCACCGCGCGCGTTAACAGCGTGCCATCAGACGGGGCTATCAACGTTGAGTCCTGTAAATTCAACTCCGCCTGCGCCAGTTGCGCCTGCGCCTGTTCGAGGCTGGCTTTCGCCTGAGCGATGTCCTGTTCACGGTTACCGGAACGGTACTGACGCAATTTATCCTGTGCTGATTTCAGCGTTGCCTGCGCCTGGTCGCGCGAGGAGCGGGCATTTTCCAGGTCATTTGCCGAAATAGTGCGGCTTTTCCACAACCCTTGCTGGCGGTTATAGAAGTTCTGCGCATAGTCATAGGCGGCTTGCGCCTGTTTCACCGCTGCGGCGGCCTGAGCGATTTCTTCATCGCGATACCCGGCAAGCATCAGGTCATACTGCGCCTGTGCCACCGAAACACCCGCTTTCGCCTGCATCAGGGCAATCTCATACGGCTTGTGATCCAGTTCGCCCAGCACCTGACCCGCTTTGATAGCATCACCTTCGTCCACCGCCAGCGATTCAACGCGCCCCCCAACACGGAAACTAAGATTTACCGTACGAATATCCACGTTGCCATACAGCGTCAGGCCGTTATCCTGGCGGCTTTGATACCACCAGTAGCCTCCGGCAACCACGGCGGCAAGTACCACTACCGCCAATCCGATCACGACAGGTTTTTTCATCACTACAAACTCCTTTGCGATAATCCTTGCAAAATCAGGTCGATATGACAGGTCACCGTCTGGTTGATCAGTTCGGTCTTTTCTTCATCGAACGCGGTCCAGCCGGTACGTAACAGAATTGTTTCTTTGCCAAGACGGAACGCCAGAATCTCACCAATCAACGCATGGGTATGAAGGATCATGCGGGTGTCATTGGCGTCGCAGCCGGTCCAGGCGGCAATCAGGCGTGTCAGGTGGCTGTGTAGCGGACTAATCACCTGTTCGTGCACCAGGTGGTAGGCTGCCGTGGGAGAGAGCTGCTCACGGGAGATAAACTTGCTGAGGTTGACGGTGTCATCCTGGGTGAGCAGCTTAATCATGTTCCTGCAGGCGCGAAGGATCAGTTCACGGATGGCAGCCCGATCAGGCTGTGGTTGCGCGAACAAGCGTTCGGCTTCCTCGGCATGCGGACGGAACTGCTCGCCAATAAAATCGGCAATCCACTGGGCGCAGGCGAGGTACAAATCTTCTTTCGAACCGAAGTAGTAGGTGATGGCAGCGATATTCTGCCCGGCCTGGGCGGCTATCTCGCGAGTGGTGGCGTTCATTCCATATTCACCAAACTGCGCCAGTGCGGCAGCAATCAGCTGTTTTTTCGCCTGTTCACCCTTGATTGTCATGGCAGGATTATTCATCGCACAGTCCATTCTTAATCAAATGATTGATTAAGATTATGACTCCATAGGGGAGTTGTCCAGTATGGCTAAGAATTTTAGCAACGCCAGTCACAGGGATAATTTATGCGCTGCGTCACAAAAACTGCTACACTCCGCTCCCTCATGACATTGTGGTTTTTGTCATTTTCCTTTTCAGTATCTCCCTGAAAACTACACCGGTAACGGTCGGGGCGGTTCGGAGTAGTTATGTCTTTCGATTCTTTGGGTTTAAGCCCTGATATCCTGCGCGCCGTTGCCGAGCAGGGTTACCGTGAACCCACCCCTATTCAGCAGCAGGCGATCCCTGCGGTGCTGGAAGGCCGCGACCTGATGGCTAGCGCCCAGACCGGCACCGGCAAAACAGCGGGCTTTACGCTGCCGCTGTTGCAACACCTGATCACTCGCCAGCCGCACGCCAAAGGGCGTCGTCCGGTACGTGCGCTCATTCTTACCCCGACCCGTGAACTGGCGGCGCAGATTGGCGAAAACGTCCGTGATTACAGCAAATACCTGAACATTCGTTCGCTGGTGGTGTTTGGTGGTGTGAGTATTAACCCGCAGATGATGAAACTGCGTGGCGGCGTTGATGTGCTGGTGGCAACCCCGGGACGTTTGCTGGACCTGGAACATCAGAATGCAGTGAAGCTGGATCAGGTTGAAATCCTCGTCCTCGATGAAGCTGACCGCATGCTCGACATGGGCTTTATCCACGATATCCGTCGCGTGTTAACAAAACTACCTGCGAAGCGCCAGAACCTGTTATTCTCCGCGACCTTCTCTGACGATATTAAAGCCCTGGCGGAAAAACTGTTGCACAACCCGCTGGAAATCGAAGTGGCACGCCGCAATACCGCGTCTGATCAGGTGACCCAGCACGTTCACTTTGTCGATAAGAAACGCAAACGCGAATTGCTGTCGCACATGATTGGGAAAGGGAACTGGCAGCAGGTGCTGGTGTTTACCCGTACCAAACACGGCGCTAACCATCTGGCTGAACAGCTCAATAAAGATGGCATCCGTAGTGCGGCGATCCACGGCAATAAATCGCAAGGTGCGCGTACTCGTGCGCTGGCTGATTTTAAATCGGGCGATATTCGTGTACTGGTGGCAACTGACATCGCTGCGCGCGGCCTGGATATTGAAGAGCTGCCGCACGTCGTCAACTATGAACTGCCAAACGTACCTGAAGATTATGTCCACCGTATCGGGCGTACCGGTCGTGCGGCTGCTACCGGTGAAGCGTTGTCGCTGGTGTGTGTTGATGAACACAAACTGCTGCGTGATATCGAAAAACTGCTGAAAAAAGAGATCCCGCGCATTGCGATTCCGGGCTATGAGCCGGACCCGTCAATCAAAGCCGAACCGATCCAGAACGGTCGCCAGCAACGTGGCGGCGGCGGTCGTGGGCAAGGTGGTGGTCGCGGTCAACAGCAACCACGCCGTGGGGAAGGTGGCGCAAAATCTGCAAGCGCGAAACCTGCAGAAAAACCGTCTCGCCGCCTCGGCGATGCCAAACCGGCAGGCGAACAACAACGTCGCCGCCGTCCGCGTAAACCTGCCGCTGCGCAGTAATCTTTTATGCCGGGCTATGCCCGGCATCAGGCTGATGAACAAACGCAAAACTGCCTGATGCGCTACGCTTATCAGGCCTACGTGAACTCTGCAATATATTGAATTTGCATGCTTTTGTAGGCCGGATAAGGCGTTTACGCCGCATCCGGCATTTCACAACAAGCACTTGTCAGCAATTTGAGAACACGGGAAAAAATTTATCTGTTTTACCGCCCATAAGCCACCGAGACGTTACTTCTCTATAGCCAATTGTTCGCGCAACTCCATTAAAAGGTAGCCCAGTCGATTCTTGCCCTTACCATGACCACCGTCTCCCCAGTAAGCATCGTTTTCCGTATGCTCAACCAGTTTTGCGGGCGCGGTTGCCAGCAAGAGCGCACGCAGTTCTGCATGCTGTTCGAATTTAGCGCGAAGTGCTTTTCGCATCACCTGTTCTTTGACCGACTCCCAGTTTTTACGCAGAGGCTTAGAACGATCGCGCCCCATGCGTGCGGCGACCATAGGGGAAGAAACCCGACGGATCTCTTCGCGGTATTTTTCATCAAGGAATTTTTGTGCCTGAAAATAGTGTTCTGAGGTGGGCCAGGTTTTCCCGTCAACCTTGATGGGCCAGGCGGCAAAGTTAGAAAAATCACCGTAGTCATCGCTGGTGCTGTAGAAATTTATGATGGTGTCTTGCATGACGTGTTGGATCCTTTGTGCTCGAACGGGCATTAAACCGCATTATGTTGGTGGTTATTGCGAGCCGCTTTCCAGAAACAGAAAAACCATTACCCCTGAAAACCGAAAAATGCCACAATATTGGCTGTTTATACAGTATTTCAGGTTTTCTCATGGCATTAACCGCCGCGCTTAAAGCGCAAATTGCCGCCTGGTATAAGGCGCTTCAGGAACAGATCCCCGACTTTATTCCCCGTGCGCCGCAGCGGCAGATGATTGCGGACGTCGCCAAAACGCTGGCCGGAGAAGAAGGGCGACATCTGGCGATTGAAGCCCCCACCGGCGTTGGGAAAACGCTCTCTTATTTGATTCCCGGCATCGCCATTGCCCGCGAAGAGCAAAAAACGCTGGTGGTGAGTACCGCCAACGTGGCATTGCAGGATCAGATTTACAGCAAAGATTTACCGCTGCTGAAAAAGATCATTCCCGATCTTAAATTCACTGCCGCTTTTGGGCGTGGGCGCTACGTTTGTCCGCGTAATCTGACGGCGCTCGCCAGTACTGTACCCACGCAACAGGATCTGCTGGCGTTTCTTGACGACGAACTGACGCCGAACAATCAGGAAGAGCAAAAACGTTGTGCGAAGCTGAAGGGCGATCTCGATACTTATAAATGGGATGGTCTGCGCGATCATACTGATATCGCTATAGATGACGATCTCTGGCGTCGTTTAAGTACCGACAAAGCCAGCTGCCTCAACCGCAATTGTTACTACTATCGTGAATGCCCGTTTTTTGTCGCTCGTCGGGAGATTCAGGAAGCGGAAGTGGTGGTGGCAAACCATGCGCTGGTGATGGCGGCGATGGAAAGCGAAGCGGTATTGCCTGACCCGAAAAATTTACTGCTGGTGCTGGACGAAGGCCATCACCTGCCGGATGTGGCGCGGGATGCGCTTGAGATGAGCGCCGAAATCACCGCGCCGTGGTATCGGCTACAGCTGGACTTGTTCACGAAACTGGTCGCTACCTGCATGGAGCAGTTTCGCCCGAAGACCATCCCACCGCTGGCGATCCCTGAACGTTTGAATGCGCATTGTGAAGAGTTGTATGAGCTTATCGCCTCGTTAAACAACATTCTCAATCTCTACATGCCTGCCGGGCAGGAGGCAGAGCACCGTTTTGCGATGGGCGAACTGCCAGATGAAGTGCTGGAGATCTGCCAGCGGCTGGCAAAACTCACCGAGATGCTGCGTGGCCTGGCGGAGTTATTTCTTAACGATTTAAGTGAGAAAACCGGCAGCCATGACATTGTACGTCTGCATCGGTTGATTTTGCAGATGAACCGCGCGTTGGGGATGTTCGAGGCGCAAAGCAAACTCTGGCGGCTGGCTTCGCTGGCGCAATCTTCCGGTGCACCGGTGACCAAATGGGCGACGCGGGAAGAGCGCGAAGGGCAGCTACACCTCTGGTTTCACTGCGTGGGAATACGTGTCAGCGATCAGCTGGAAAGGCTGCTGTGGCGCAGTATTCCGCACATTATTGTCACCTCCGCAACCTTGCGTTCGCTGAACAGTTTTTCGCGTTTGCAGGAGATGAGTGGTCTGAAAGAGAAAGCGGGCGACCGTTTTGTGGCGCTGGATTCCCCCTTTAACCACTGCGAACAGGGCAAAATTGTTATTCCCCGGATGCGCGTTGAGCCTTCCATCGACAACGAAGAGCAGCATATTGCCGAAATGGCGGCCTTTTTCCGTAAGCAGGTGGAGAGCAAAAAACATCTCGGTATGTTGGTACTGTTTGCCAGCGGACGGGCGATGCAGCGCTTTCTCGACTATGTGACGGATTTACGTCTGATGTTGCTGGTTCAGGGCGATCAGCCGCGTTACCGTTTAGTTGAACTGCACCGCAAACGCGTCGCCAACGGTGAGCGCAGCGTGCTGGTGGGCTTACAGTCATTTGCCGAAGGGCTTGATTTGAAAGGTGATCTGCTCAGCCAGGTGCATATCCACAAAATCGCTTTTCCGCCCATCGACAGCCCGGTGGTGATCACCGAAGGGGAATGGCTGAAAAGCCTCAACCGCTATCCGTTTGAGGTGCAAAGCCTGCCGAGCGCCTCGTTTAACCTGATTCAGCAGGTTGGGCGACTGATTCGAAGCCACGGTTGCTGGGGCGAAGTGGTTATCTACGACAAACGCTTGCTGACCAAAAATTATGGCAAGCGACTACTGGATGCATTACCGGTATTTCCGATAGAGCAACCGGAAGTCCCTGAAGGTATAGTTAAAAAGAAAGAAAAAACGAAATCCCCACGCCGTCGGCGGCGTTAATGATGTGAGTCAGGTAAGGAGTCGTAAATGGACTATCGCAAAATCATTAAAGAGATCGGGCGCGGGAAAAACCACGCGCGCGATTTAGACCGGGATACTGCGCGCGGTCTGTATGCTCATATGCTCAATGGTGAAGTCCCTGACCTTGAGTTGGGCGGCGTATTGATTGCGCTGCGTATCAAAGGAGAAGGGGAAGCAGAGATGCTCGGCTTTTACGAAGCCATGCAAAATCACACCATCAAGCTGACGCCGCCAGCAGGCAAGCCGATGCCGATTGTCATCCCCAGTTACAACGGCGCGCGTAAACAGGCCAACCTGACGCCGTTGTTGGCGATTCTCCTGCACAAACTCGGTTTTCCTGTGGTGGTTCACGGGGTTAGCGAAGATCCAACCCGCGTGCTGACTGAAACCATTTTTGAATTGATGGGTATTACGCCAACGTTGCACGGCGGGCAGGCGCAGGCGAAGCTCGACGAACATCAACCGGTGTTTATGCCAGTCGGCGCGTTTTGCCCGCCGCTGGAAAAACAACTGGCGATGCGCTGGCGGATGGGCGTGCGTAACAGTGCACATACCCTGGCGAAACTGGCGACGCCATTTGCCGAAGGTGAGGCGCTGCGTCTTTCCAGCGTTTCGCATCCGGAATACATTGGACGCGTCGCGAAGTTCTTTAGCGATATCGGCGGGCGGGCGCTACTAATGCATGGTACTGAAGGTGAAGTGTATGCTAATCCGCAGCGCTGCCCGCAGATCAATCTCATTGACCGTGAAGGGATGCGGGTGCTGTATGAAAAACAGGACACTGCTGGTAGCGAGTTACTGCCACAAGCAAAAGATCCGGAAACCACGGCGCAGTGGATTGAGCGTTGCCTTGCTGGCAGCGAACCGATTCCCGAATCGCTGAAAATCCAGATGGCTTGCTGCCTGGTGGCTACGGGTGAAGCGGCAACTATCAGCGACGGCCTGGCGCGCGTTAATCAGGCATTTTAATTCTTTTCTCAGCCGGATGAGCCATGTCATCCGGCTTTTACCCCACCGCAATATGAAATTCCTGCATCTTTATTGACCTTCCCACGCCCGGCGTGCAGCATAAAAATACAACAAACACATAACATAAACAGGAGTTAACCATGGAAAGTGGTCATCGCTTTGATGCTCAGACGCTGCACAGTTTTATTCAGGCTGTATTTCGTCAGATGGGTAGCGAGGAACAAGAAGCGAAATTAGTTGCCGATCATTTAATCGCGGCAAACCTGGCAGGGCATGATTCACATGGTATTGGCATGATCCCAAGCTATGTACGCTCCTGGAGTCAGGGGCACCTGCAAATTAACCATCATGCCAAAACCGTTAAAGAGGCGGGGGCGGCGGTCACGCTCGATGGCGATCGCGCATTTGGTCAGGTCGCGGCACATGAAGCGATGGCGCTGGGGATTGAGAAAGCGCATCAGCACGGTATTGCCGCCGTGGCGCTACATAACTCGCATCATATCGGCCGTATCGGTTACTGGGCGGAGCAGTGTGCAGCGGCGGGGTTTGTCTCTATCCACTTTGTTAGCGTGGTCGGTATTCCAATGGTCGCGCCGTTCCACGGTCGCGACAGCCGCTTTGGCACCAATCCGTTCTGTGTGGTTTTCCCTCGTAAAGATAATTTCCCGCTGTTGCTTGATTACGCCACCAGCGCCATTGCATTTGGCAAAACCCGCGTCGCCTGGCATAAAGGCGTCCCCGTGCCGCCAGGTTGCCTGATTGACGTTAACGGCGTGCCGACGACCAATCCGGCGGTAATGCAGGAGTCGCCGTTGGGTTCGCTGTTGACCTTTGCCGAACATAAAGGCTACGCCCTTGCAGCGATGTGTGAAATTCTTGGCGGGGCGCTTTCCGGCGGTAAAACGACGCATCAGGAAACGTTACAAACCAGTCCCGATGCCATTCTTAACTGCATGACCACTATCATCATCAACCCGGAACTCTTCGGCGCGCCGGATTGTAACGCGCAGACCGAAGCCTTTGCCGAGTGGGTGAAAGCCTCGCCGCATGATGATGATAAGCCGATTTTGCTACCGGGCGAGTGGGAAGTGAACACGCGTCGCGAACGGCAGAAGCAGGGGATTCCACTGGATGCGGGAAGCTGGCAGGCCATTTGTGATGCAGCGCGGCAGATTGGTATGCCGGAAGAGACGTTGCAGGCTTTCTGTCAGCAGTTAGCCAGCTAAAAAAAAGCCCGTCCAGTGGCGGACGGGCAAACAAGGGTAACATAGGATCAATGAGGGTTAGAGCATATGCGTCTGTCGGCAAACAGACAGGGAAATACTTGTGCTGGACGTAGCGTAAACGCCTGATCCGTCCAACGGTTCGGATTTTGTAGGCCTGATAAGACGCGGTAGCGTCGCATCAGGCATCTGTTGCCGGATGCGGCGTAAACGCCTTATCCGTCCTACGAATTACTTATAAATTACCGCAGTACCGCTTAATTTATTGTTGTTGGTGGCGGAAGTGATGCTGTATCCACTGGCACCGGCTGCCGCGGCTTTCTCAGCCAGTTTCGCTTCCAGGGCATCGAGGGTGGATGCGCCATCGGCAGAAACCACGCCGATTTTATTCATGTTCTGTGCCTGGGATGCCGTTACCGGTTCCGCCGCGAACACGCCAAATGACAGAGTTGAAAGAGCCATAGCAGCAACAACAGTATTGATAGTTTTCATAATTAATCTCTCGCAGGTGATTTTTGTATAAGTGACGTTGTTTCGTCGATGTGATGAGTATCACGTTTTTTTACGAGAGATAAAATCGAAGAGAATTGACCGCCTTGTTCAAATAAATTGATTGATATCTAACCTACTGATAAACCATTTATTTGTTGTACTTATGAACTTGTTTTATACCGCGTGGCAGTCACAGCAGCGTTAAAGGCACGGAATGCCACGCAAAATACAAATTATACTCGCTATGCATCTCGCCAGTTGTAGTTAACGTAACTGGCTGTCTTTCGAACCTCTGCGATTATATCCTGTATAAGCTGGTTTTTGTAAATCTTTCTCCTGCTGACAATGAATACATAAGCGCACGCCAGGAATGGCTTCCCGACGGGCCTGCGGGATGGGGGCACCGCACTCTTCACATTCATCCAGGCTTTCGCCGCGCGGAATTTCACCCCGAGCGCGGGCAATCGCATCTTCAATTGTACTGTTGATCTGTTCGTTGACGGCGTCATCGTTAGCCCAACCGGATGCCATATCGACCTCCCCATATCAATACTTGTACAGTTAAGTGTAGCTAATCCAGGGACGAACTCGGGCAGTTCAAGCATCAGATCTCCGACCATTCCCGCAGCAGATTATGATAAAGATTAAGCAGCGACAGGATCTCTTCACTTTCGCCGTAGCGGCTTTTCAGCGACTGAATATTGTTGTCCAGTTCAAACAGCATGGCGCGCTTTTTATCATCGCGGATCATCGACTGGATCCACATAAATGATGCCACTCGTACGCCGCGGGTTACGGGTGTCACGCAATGCAGGCTGCTGGAGGGATACAACACGAGATCGCCTGCCGGGAGTTTTACCCGATGTTGTCCGAAGGTGTCATTAACGACCAGTTCGCCGCCGTCGTAGCTTTGTGGATCGCTTAAAAACAGCGTGGCAGAAAGGTCAGTACGCATCCAGCCGTTTTGTGGATGGCTGCGTACTGCGCCATCCACATGGAAACCATAGGTTTCATTGTTCTGATAGCGATTAAACAGCGGCGTGGAAAGGGTACGCGGCAAGGCCGCGGCAAAGAATAAAGCATGTTGGTTAACCGCGTTCAGCACCTCATTTTGCAGGGCGGCGTATAACGTGCTGCGGGTGTCGACCTGTTGATTGTTCTTAACTTGCGCACCTTGTGCGCCGGTGGTGACGCGTCCATCCACCCATTCGGCTTGTTCCAGTTGTTCGCGAAAACGAGCGACGTCCTGTGGCGATAACACGCCGGGAATGTGGTACATCATACAATTTCTCCAAAAAGTGGGGCCTGCGCCCCACATCTGATTCAGAAATGCATATTGGCTGTGAGCAAGAAGGTTCTTGGCTCGCCCGGGTGATAACGGTAGCCGCTCTTGTTGATTGAGGCGACGTAATCGGTATCAAACAGGTTGTAAACGTTTAGCTGGAAGTCGAGATTGCGATTAACTCGATACCCCAGTTTGGCATCGGCGACCCAGTAACCTTCGGTAAACGCTGGCGTTCCCACCGCGCCGTCTGAACCTTTATGCATACTGCCGATATAGCGTGCGCCCGCGCCAACAGAGATATCGTCGGTTGCCTGATATTGGCTCCATAAGGTGAAGGCGTGCTCCGGGGTATACGGCAGCGATGAGGAACCATCCTGGGCAACATCTTTGCCGTTTTTGATGGTTGCTTTTTGCTGGGTATAGCCGCCAATCACCTGCCACGCGGGAGTGATATTCCCGGCCACGGATATCTCATAGCCTTCGACGCGTTTCTTACCGTATTGCGAGTAAGTTCCGTCATCATTTTGCTCAACTTCATTTTCGATATCAGTGCGGAACAGCGCGGCGGTGAGCAACAGACGTTTATCCAGAACCTGCCATTTGGTGCCAATCTCGCTGGTGTTGGCTTTTTGCGGTTTAAAATCGGTGCGGTTGGCACTGTTACCGCTGCCAGACTGCGCAAGGGCGAAGTTGTTGCCGCCCGGAGGCTGCTGGGAAACGGCATAGTTAATATAGACATTGCCGTTTTCCGTCAGGTGATACAGCGCCCCGGCTTTCCAGTTCATCAGATTGCCCGACTTGGCGGTGTCGACGGTGGTGACCGGAGAACCTTTTGCCACACCAGTTGGGCAGGTGATGGCACCGCGTCCGCTGCCGCCGCAGGCGGTGGCACTGTCATATTCAGTATGATAATTATCCAGACGGATCCCGCCGTTCAGCTCAAAATCACGGGTGATTTGCAGCGTATCAAAGGCGTAAATTGCGAAGGTATCCGTCTGACCATTGGCGTTTGCGCCGTTGCGCGTCAGGCCGCCGGGATGAATGCTGCTGTCAGGATGATAAATATTTACCGCGGGTAACGTCACCGGATTAACGCCGTAGTTAGTCTGCGTTTCACGGGTAAATTCCACGCCGGTACTGACATCATGACCGATAGAACCGGTATAGAACGTCGAGGTCAGGTTGGTCTGGTTGGTGAGAATTTTATTACTCACATCTTTGGTATTCGCCGTGCGTGACCAGGTCCAGCTATTCACATCGCTGGTGGGCTGAGTAATATTCGACGCCCCGCCCATAATCGCCGTCATCAGGTAATCCTGCTTTACGCGCGACCAACGGGTAGTATTGCGAATGGTGGTGTTATCGTTGATGTCGTGCTCAAAACGCATGGTGGCGGTGTCGGTGGTCGAATCGTCGTAATCGGAATCCGTGCCGTAAAAGTTATGAGTATCAACTTTTCCGGAATGATTCAGGGCCGCCGTTCCCGCAGATGGGGCAGAATAGCCCGGCAAACCGATGGTCGGAATGCCGCCGTCTGGCGTGTTGTGCTGGGTGACATGCAGATAATTAAGATACAAACGATTCGCTGTACCAAGGCCAAAAGCGACAGAAGGGGCGACGCCGTAACGCTCATTTTTGACTTTGTCGCGTCCGGCATCGTGCGTTTTTTCGCCCATTACATTCAGGCGCACCGCGGTGGTATCACCAATGACCTGATTGACGTCCAGCGTGCCGCGGCGGAACCAGGCGCTGCCAATACTGGCGGAGGCGTCAATGCCGGAATCATTGCGCGGCTGCTTGCTGATCATATTGATCGAGCCTGTCGGTGCGCTGCGCCCGTAGTCGGTGCCGGACGGCCCTTTAATCACTTCGACCTGCTCGGTATTGAAGGTGTCGCGCGAGACGCTGCCGATATCGCGAATGCCATCAATATAAATACTGTTAGAGGTATCGGCACCACGCATATAAATGGCGTCGCCAGTGGTGGAGTTACCGTTCTCACCCGCAAAAAACGCACCCACGCCGGGGACGTTTTTGAGCGCGTCGGTAAGGTTGGTTGCGCCCTGATCTTTAATCACTTGTTCAGAAATTACCGTCATCGTGCGGGTAGTATCCGCTACCGGACGCGAGAATTTCGGATCGGCAGATTGTTGTGGCGCATAAAGCGAAGGCGTTGATGCTTCGACAACCAGCGTGTCATCCGCGTTAGTTTGCCCTTCGGCGGCGAGTGCCTGAGCCACAGGCGTGATGCCAATACAAAGACCGGCAAAGAACGTGAGCGAATGAAATTGTCTGGCAGGGAAATTGCGATTGTTTTCCATTTTGCAGGTGACTTTTTCTTATATGTTGAAATTTTCACTGCCACGAGAAAGCATCTCTGCGGATGCGATGCCACTGTTAATCCCGTGATAGTGTTCGTGCAAGTGATAATAATTTTGATAAGCATTATCACTTGGAGCGATTTTCTATCACCCATTGCGCGAAAAAGAAATACATTTATTTACATTGAGTTCATATTTGATGTTTTTTGATTACAAAACAGACGAAAACTGCATCCAGAGGCGAATGCAGTTACGTTGGTGGGGTTATTTGTAGATGGTTGCAGTACCGAACATCTGGTCATTTCCGCCTGCGGAATTAATGACATAACCTTTCGCGCCTTGTTCGCGCGCTTTTTCTGCCAGTTTATCCTCCAGATCGCTTAGGTTTGATGCGCCAGTTGCCGAAACGGTACCGGCGGGCCGTAGCTGACCGCTGTCCAGGTTACTCATCGGTTGCGCGGCATAAGCCGTGAGAGAGATTCCGCTCAGGACGGTGGCAATCAGTAGTGTGAGGCACTTTTTCATAATGACATCCTCATAAATACAACGGGTAGTGCCTGATAAGTGTAGGTCGCCTGCGCGATGCAAATGACGCAAAAAATTGACAGAGATGTGCTTATTTTTTGAACGATATATTTTTACAAAATAAGACAAATCAATGACATGCATAATGCTGATTTTTATGATGAATTGCCATAAACCATAGCCATGTTAAGGTTTTGGGGAATGATAAACGCAGCCAGATATTTACCCTGTCGCGTTATGCGGGTATCTTACGCCGCTGCTTAAAGGAGAATGCTATGTCCGCCCAGAAACCGGGGTTGCATCCGCGCAACCGTCATCACAGCCGCTACGATCTCGCCACGCTTTGTCAGGTCAATCCTGAACTCAGGCAATTCCTCACGCTTACACCCGCCGGGGAGCAAAGCGTAGACTTTGCCAATCCGCTGGCGGTGAAGGCGCTCAATAAGGCGTTGCTGGCCCATTTTTACGCCGTAGCGAACTGGGATATCCCCGACGGTTTTCTCTGCCCACCAGTACCGGGCCGGGCGGATTATATTCATCACCTTGCCGATTTACTGGCAGAAGCAAGCGGAACAATTCCAGCGAATGCCAGCATTCTGGATATCGGCGTTGGTGCGAACTGTATTTATCCGCTGATTGGCGTACATGAATATGGCTGGCGTTTTACCGGTAGTGAAACCAGCAGCCAGGCGTTAAGCAGTGCGCAGGCGATTATCAGTTCTAATCCGGGGCTTAACCGCGCCATTCGTCTGCGTCGGCAAAAAGAGAGTGGGGCGATTTTTAACGGCATCATCCATAAAAACGAGCAATACGACGCGACCTTGTGTAACCCGCCATTCCACGATTCCGCCGCTGCGGCACGGGCAGGTAGTGAGCGTAAACGCCGTAACCTGGGGCTGAACAAAGACGATGCACTGAACTTTGGCGGCCAGCAACAGGAGTTGTGGTGTGAAGGCGGTGAAGTCACCTTTATCAAAAAGATGATTGAAGAGAGCAAAGGCTTCGCGAAGCAGGTGATGTGGTTTACATCACTGGTATCTCGTGGTGAAAACTTACCGCCGTTGTATCGTGCCCTGACGGACGTGGGCGCGGTGAAGGTGGTTAAAAAAGAGATGGCCCAGGGGCAAAAGCAGAGTCGCTTTATTGCCTGGACCTTTATGAACGACGAGCAGCGCCGCCGTTTTGTCAATCGCCAGCGTTAAAGCGTTGGTTCCCCCGGCGGTAACGGTTCAGCCGGGGTCGCGCCCGGAGCAGGCAGCACCTGATAAGTCTGCACTGGCGCGCGAACGCCCGCCAGGTCGAAATGTTTTTTCACCTGGCTGTCGAGGGCAAAGCGTACCGTCCACTGTTTGAGTGGCAGCGTGGTGAACGAAACACGCAGTGTAAACGCGGTATTGCTTAAGCCGACAATCCCGGCAAAATTCGGTTCACCAATAATCAGCCCGCGAATTTCTTCGTTTTCCATTAATTCCGCTACCGCATCTTTCAGTGCCTGATTGGCTTTATCAGCATCTTCATGGCGATCAACATCATAATTTGCCACCACCGAACCAATGCCGCGGACAAAGTTAGCAAAGGTGGTTATCGAAGACCACGGAATGATGTGATACGCCCCGGTATCCTGGCGTACGCCCACGGAGCGAATCGACATCCGTTCCACTGTGCCGGTCAACGGCCCGATAGTCACCAAATCTCCAGTGTTCATGCCGTTTTCAAACTGAATAAATACCCCGGTGATAATATCTTTCACCAGCGTTTGCGAACCAAACGAGATAGCCAGACCTAATGCCCCGGCACCTGCCAGCAATGGCGCGATATTGACGCCGATTTCCGACAACACAATCATGATGGTGATGGTACTGATAATCACCGCCAGCGCGTTACGAAACAGCGTAAGCAGGGTACGCGTGCGGGCGCTGGGTAGCGGGCGGCCATGAATATCCGAAGCCAGCCGGTTTTCGATCAAACTGGCGAGCACCGTCCAGCCAACCGCCGAGAAGAAAAGAATGAGTGCGATACGGATCAGGATATCTACGGTTTTCTGCCCCGCGCCGTTTTGCAGCCAGTTCCAGAAATCGAACAATCCCCATGCGCTCAACAGCAACATTACCGCCACGCAGACTGTCAGAATACGCGCCGTTTTCAGCGCCGCCGACAGCCAGCCATTCAACCGTTTTTGCAGCTCCGGATAGTTACGCTGAGTATGTGGCGAGAGAGTGATGGTTTTCGCCAGCCAGCGGGAAAACATACCGGAAACAAACGCTGCGATACCAATAATCGCCAGGCTGCGCACCGTTGCACCCATCATAAATTTCAGGCTGTTGCCCGGATCGAACAAAGAAAAGAAAAACAGCACGATAAAATAGGCGCTTGCCAGCCAGTGCCACACCAGCGCAAAGGCGCGGATAAACAGGCTGAAAAAGGCCAGCGAATGCTCCGCGAAGTTGAGCAAATGCTGGGTAATCTCTTTTTTATTACGAAAGATCAGGTACAACGCCCAGACGGTCATGCACAGCATAATGATGACGTTCGCCAGCGCACCTATCTGTACATTCACCTGATTAGAGATAATCGGCACGGCCACAATCAGGCCATAACCTATCAAACTGCTTAACCAGCTCAGGCGACGACTCCAGTAACGGGCGCTCTCGTCCTGAATCGTGAACGGGCGCAGCTCCGCCACGTTTGGGCAAAAAATCAGGCGTAGTACGGCTTTGAAAAATTCAATGAGGGCAAAGGCGTTGAGAAACAAACTTTGTTGGAAAGCGATGGTGCGACTGCCTGCATTCAGGTTGTCGCTTAATACCTGGCCGACAAATAATGTCAGGGCCAGTAACAGCAGGTCGATAATAAACGCCCCGATAATCATCGCCGGAAGCTGCAACCAGTTGCTGCGCTCACGATTTTTTTGCCGCGCCCACTGACCCATTTTGCGATAAAGCGGCAGTGCGCACAGGCGAATCAGCCAGTAAAAACCAAACACTAATACCGCTAACATTGAAAAATGGGTCAGCGCATTGCTGAAGGTTTGTGGATTAAACGGCTTATGCGGGGAGCCGGTGATATTGCGATAAAGTTGCCCGAAGCGGGCGGAAAGGGCTTCACCATAATGGCGGCTGACTTCGGTGACCTTTTGCAGCACGGTTTGCTCTTCGACCAGCGTCGGCGGCACTATTTTTGGTACCGGTTCAGCAGGGGGCGTAGCGGCAACGGTGCGCAACTGGTCGATCAACTCTTTACGCGAGGTGTCATTATCCAGCACATCCGCCAGTGCGCCATAGGCCGCTTTTTTTTGTTCGATATCCGGTTCCGGGGCCGGTTCAGTCGTTGAGTCCGTTGTCGTTGTGGTTGTAACGCCGGGTATGGATACCGCGTGGGCAGGTGCGCCCAGCAGGCAGAAGAGGATGAACAGGATCCACCGCATGACTCCTCCAGTGAGAAAATAGAGCAAAAAGATAAGTATAGATGCTGGAGGAGGGGCGATTTTAAATGAGAGGAATCTGGTGTGCCTCCCTTTCGGGTGAAAGGGAGGAAGGGATATTAAGCAGGTTGCTGACAACGTGCGGGCTTTTTTGCCGGATGCGGCGTGAACGCCTTATCCGTCCTACAAGTTCATGCAATTTTAATAAGTTGCCAGATATCCTGTAGGCCTGATAAGCGTAGCGCATCAGGCAATGTGTCTTATTAAGAGACGTGCTGCAAAAATTCCTGCAAGCGCTGGCTCGGCGGGTTCTTGATCAACACCTGCGGATTGCCATCTTCCGCAATCCGGCCTTTGTCGATAAAGATCAGCCGCGAAGCTACTTTCTCGGCAAAACCGATTTCGTGGGTCACGATCACCATCGTCATCCCTTCTTCAGCCAGATCCTGCATAACCTTCAGCACTTCATGGCGCAGTTCCGGGTCAAGAGCGGAAGTCGGTTCATCAAACAGCATCATTTTCGGCTTCACCGCCAGCGCGCGGGCAATCGCCACACGCTGCTGTTGACCACCAGAAAGTTCGGAAGGGTAGTGATGTGCACGTTCTGCCAGACCGACTTTCGCCAGCAGCTCACGTGCCAGTTTTTCCGCCTCTTCTTTGTTCGCGCCACGCACGCGTAGCGGGCCAAACATGACGTTTTCCAGCGCCGTCAGATGCGGGAAGAGGTAAAACTGCTGGAACACCATACCTGCTTCCTGGCGAATCAGGCGCTCGTCAACTTTCGGATCGTTAACCTTCAGGCCATCGACAATCAGATCGCCGGAGGTGATTTCTTCCAGTTTGTTGATGCAGCGCAGCAGGGTCGATTTACCGGAACCGGACGGCCCGATAATCACCACGACTTCGCCCTGGGCAATGTTCAAATCGATATTGTGCAGCACCTGGGTTGGGCCAAAGTGCTTGGAGACGTTTTTAAATTCAATCACAGGATTTTCATCCTTCTTTCCAGACGACGCAGAATAAAGCTCAGCACCAGGGTAATAATCAGATAGAACACCGCCACGGCGCTCCAGATCTCAAGGGCGCGGAAGTTACCGGCAATAATTTCTTGCCCCTGACGGGTCAGTTCCGCCACGCCGATCACAATAAACAGCGAGGTGTCTTTAATGCTGATGATCCACTGGTTACCCAGCGGCGGCAGCATACGACGCAGTGCCAGCGGTAAAATGACGTAGCGAATGGTTTCCCAACGTGAAAGACCGAGCGCCAGTCCTGCTTCACGAAAACCTTTGTGGATAGACAGCACCGCACCACGCGTGATTTCCGCAATATACGCGCCGGAGTTGATCATGATGGTGACCACCGCCGCAGTAAATGGGTCGATGCGTAAGTCGTTAAACGCCATCGGCAGGGCGAAATAAATAAACATCACCTGGACGACGATAGGTGTGCCGCGGATCACTTCAATAAAGACCAGCGCGACGTGGTTGGCTATCCAACCTCCGAAGGTGCGTGCAAAACCTGCCAGCAATCCGATTACCAGACCGCCTGCCAGACCGAGGACCGAAATCCACAGGGTCATTTTGGCACCTTCAATCAGAAGCGGAATGGCAGGCCAGATGGCACTCCAGTCAAACTGCATATGTTGTTCCTGTTACCGTGGTGTAAATAATCAAATTCAGGGTAATTAATGGCCCCGGAGCGGGTTTGCGCCCCTCACCCTAATCCTCTCCCCATAGGGGAGAGGGAACTGCCAGTGCGTTTTACAGGTGTAGCGTTATTATTTCGGTTCAGTACCGAACCATTTTTTGTAGATTTCGTTGTAAGTTCCGTTCTCGCGCAGGGTTTTCAACGCGCCGTTGACTTTGTCACGCAGCTCGTCGCTACCTTTCGGGAACGCAATACCGTATTGCTGCGCTTCCAGAGAGTCACCTACCGCTTTGAACTGACCGTTACCGGCGGTTTTGATGAAGTACAGAATGTTTGGCGTATCGTGCAGAACGGCGTCTGCGCGGTTGGTGCCCAGTTCCATATAGGCGTTATCGATGTTCGGGAACTGACGCAGATCTTTAGTTTTGATGTTTGCTTTCGCGTAATCAACGGAGCCAGTACCGCTCTTCACAGCAACCACTTTCCCGTCGAGATCTTTCACGCTTTTCACATCGTTATTGTTAGCTTTCACCATCACTAACAGGCCGCTTTTGTAGTAGCCGTCAGAGAAATCGATCGCTTTTTTACGCTCGTCGGTGATGGTAATGCCCGCCAGCGCCAGATCGACGTTTTTGGTTTGCAGTGCCGGAATGATCCCACTGAAATCCATCGGCTTCAGTTCGTAATCCAGCTTCAGCTCTTTAGCGATGGCAGCCCACAGATCAACGTCAAAGCCCACATATTTATCGCCCTGTTTAAATTCAAACGGAACGAAGGCGGTATCCGTCGCGACAACTAATTTTTTATCCGCGGCATGAGAAGAAACCGCAAAAGCCAGGGTCAGTGCAGCCAGTGAAACTTTTAATACAGACTTCATAGCATTTCCTTTTTTCTATCCACGGGACGATCCCCTGCGTGACATTCACATATATGAAAAAATCGTGCCAGTTTTGCAACTCCTTGATTTTTCGAGATGCGGCAAAAACGTGATGCACGATTTATAGGGCAATACCCTGAAGATGCACCATTCTGGGGCACCAATCTGGTGCGCTAAAATTGTGCACTCAACACAGTGATTATTTAGCGTAAAACCTGATGAAAAAACAATCTTTATGTAACGATTGTGTGATGATGTGGATACAAAAAATTTACTTAATCAGCTGGAGATAGCAGATGGATGCACTAAATAAGTGCGTTGAGGTGGGCTGCAAAACAAAACGGCCTCCTGTCAGGAAGCCGCTTTTATCGGGTACTAAAGTTCTGCACCATCAGCGATGGATTTATTCGATGTTAGACTCGATAAACCACAGGAATTTATCCAGGTCGCGAGACGCGGCGGTCAGGATATCTGCGGTGTCGTCATCTTTCGCTTCGCCAATCGCTTTGCGTACGTCATTAGCGACGATTGCGTAACGGTCAGCCAGTTCTTTCAGGTGATCCTGAACGTTGTGGATGTCCAGCGGGTAACTTTTCAGCGGGGTTTTGCTGTTGATAACTTGAGTGGTCCCCAGAGCTACACCGCCCAGCTGCACTGCACGTTCTGCCATGGTATCCAGATGATCGATCAGTGCGGTGCGGAAGCCATCCAGCATTTCATGTACGGCAATGAAGTTAGCGCCGCGCATGTTCCAGTGCGCTTGTTTGGTAATCAAAGAAAGATCAATAAACTGGATAACCTGGCGATTCAGCAACTCTACTGTTGCTTTTTTCTCGCTGTCGGAGACATCGTTGCGGGTATAAAGCAGATTGGTCGCTTTTGATTTAACTAATTTAGCGGTACTCATAATTTCATATCCTCTTGATGTTATGTCCCAGTAATTAACGAGACTAAGTATAGCACCGGCTATGTGTTCCGCTATTCTGGCTGTTCCTATCACACTAATAGTGGTAACAAGCGTGAAAAACAAAACTAATAAAGATTCAATGAGTTAGATATATTGATAAGAACAATTCTTATTTATCTGCTCGCCAGGAATTTTCGGAATAAATATGCTTTTGCATAATTCGATATATAAAGACGGTGTAGAGGAAAAGTAGCGAGAAATTCTGCATGGTTATGCATAACCATGCAGAAATGTAAATTTAATTAATGTCTAATTCTTTTATTTTGCTCTCTTTGCGTACTGTCAGCGTAGACCCCATTGAAGCGGCGATGATAGCGCCGAGCGCCAGTAGCTGTATGGGTGTCAGTGTTTCTCCGAGGAAAATCATCCCGGAAACGGCAGCCAGCGCCGGTTCCATGCTCATCAGCGTACCAAATGTCCGTGTTGGCAAACGGGTGAGGGCAATCATTTCCAGCGAATAAGGCAGAGCGGTCGAGAGAATAGCGACAGCCAGACCCAATGGAATAACCGACCAGTGCCAGAGTGCTTCACCAGCCTGAAGCGCTCCAATTGGCACGAAAATTAACGCTGCAATCAACGAACCAATTGCCACCGTCGCAGGGCCATGTTCCGCTCCTGCGCGTTGCCCACTTAAAATGTAAATAGCCCAACAAGCCCCGGCCCCCAGTGCCAGCGCACAGCCGGTTAAATCGACATGGGAAACGTCTTGCCCCAGCGGTAGCAGGAACCACAGACCAAGAACCGCCAGCACAACCCAGACGAAATCTACCGGGCGACGAGAAGAGAACAGCGCCACCGCCAGTGGTCCGGTGAACTCCAGCGCTACCGCAATACCCAGCGGTACTGTCTGAATAGAAAGATAAAAAAGATAATTCATCCCACCCAGCGAAACGCCGTAAAACAACAGCGGTAATCGTTGCTCTTTGGCAAAGCGCAGTCGCCATGGCTTAAAGAACGCGATGAGGATCAGCGTTCCTAATGCCAGACGCAGCGCAGTGACACCCGGTGCGCCCACCAGAGGAAAAAGTGACTTAGCTAACGAGGCTCCACCCTGAATAGACGCCATGGCAACGAGCAATATGACTATTGGTAACCAGACCGGCATTTTACGTAATGAACCCGGCATCCTTTCTCCCACAAATATCTAGACTTAAGTAAAGCGTGGAGTGTACTGGATATACCCAATGCTGGTTGAGCATTTGTTGAAAAAATTTTCCCCCGTTTTGACTAAAATGCGCCAGGATTGATGGAATCATTAGTCTGGTGATTAGGAATAATCTGGATGAATGACAGGGAAAACATGCGTAATACTTACGCAGTTCTCTGAAAAAGTGATTTAAATTTAGATGGATAGCGGTGTATGGAAACGTTCTGTTACATGAAATGGCCCGTTAGACATCACAAATCGCGAAGAGTTTCCCATTAATTTTTGATATATTTAAAACTTAGGACTTATTTGAATCACATTTGAGGTGGTTATGAAAAAAATTGCATGTCTTTCAGCACTGGCCGCAGTTCTGGCTTTCACCGCAGGTACTTCCGTAGCTGCGACTTCTACTGTAACTGGCGGTTACGCACAGAGCGACGCTCAGGGCCAAATGAACAAAATGGGCGGTTTCAACCTGAAATACCGCTATGAAGAAGACAACAGCCCGCTGGGTGTGATCGGTTCTTTCACTTACACCGAGAAAAGCCGTACTGCAAGCTCTGGTGACTACAACAAAAACCAGTACTACGGCATCACTGCTGGTCCGGCTTACCGCATTAACGACTGGGCAAGCATCTACGGTGTAGTGGGTGTGGGTTATGGTAAATTCCAGACCACTGAATACCCGACCTACAAACACGACACCAGCGACTACGGTTTCTCCTACGGTGCGGGTCTGCAGTTCAACCCGATGGAAAACGTTGCTCTGGACTTCTCTTACGAGCAGAGCCGTATTCGTAGCGTTGACGTAGGCACCTGGATTGCCGGTGTTGGTTACCGCTTCTAATCACTTTGGTGATATAAAAAATCCGCCTCTCGGGGCGGATTTTTGTTTTTAAGGTTTCGGGTCGAAAATATCGGTTCCGAGATGGTTGTAATCCACCTTCTGTAACTGGAAGTTGGTGATGTATATCGGCCCGGCTTTCTTCTCAGATATAAACGGGTATTTGATGTTAATTTCCTTCGCTTTAATCCCCGTCCACTGGGAGAAAAAGCCTAAGAAGTCATTGGCTGAGCGGCGGGCTTTAATCACACGATGCGCTTTATCGTCGCTGGAAATGACCATAAAAGGCACCTGGAAATTTTGCTGATATTTATCATCATGGGCAAGGTATTGCACGTCTTTACCGCGCTCTTTAAAGGCCAGACCGTGGTCAGAAAAGTAAACCAGCGAGAAGCTGCTGCCGCTGTTGCGTAACTGATCGTACAGCTTGCGCAGTAAATCGTCCGTTTGCGTCATGGTATAGAGATAGCACGACGTTTCTTTCGATTGCACAAAGGTTTCGTATTTTCCTTGTGTCCTGTCGCAGGCCTGCGGATGTGAGCCCATCAGATGTAGAACAATCAGCTGCGGTTGCGAGTGCTCTTGCGCCAGCACTTGAGCGGTCATATCCAGTAACGCTTCGTCTTTGGTGTTTTTATCTGCTTCAAAATTACCTTCTTTCAGGAAGTACACTTCATCTGCTCGTTTGGCGATGCTGGCGATAGCGGTATCGTATTCGCCGATTTGACCCTGGTTGGAAAACCACCAGGTCTGGAAGCCCGCGCGATTTGCCAGGGTGACAAAGTTATCCTGAAACTGTGGTTTGCCATCGACAACGCGATTGAGCGTTAAGCCAAGCGATTTCTGCGTGGAGCCACTGGCGGCAATGTAGTCAGCAAATATCAAACCGTTAACGCTGCTGGCAAACGGGGTATTGTCCCAGTGACCGCCAAAGGCACCGAGGGCATCGCGACGCGCGCTTTCACCGATCACCACCACATAGGTCTGATACTTCGGCTTAACGGCAGTGACCGTCCAGGTATCTTTCATTCCGGAAAGTTTTGCCATCCGTTCTTGCTCTTCAATCACCTCGTTATTATTGACGATGACATCCTTAGCAAAACGAAATACCGGATAGCCAGTATCTTTCAGTTTAAATACGCCACCCCAGGCCAGGTTTTGCACGGGAGCAACAAAAAATGTCGCCACACTGAATACCAGACACAGGCTGTCGAAGGTATTCCAGCGCGCTTTTTCATTCTCTTTTTTTCGCCTGATTGCTATTACGCCGAGCGCAAAAATAAATAAGCCGACCAGGTAGCTGTACCACGGAAAAATCGTCAGGATTTCGGTCGACTCTTCCATATTGGTGGAGTGCAATGCCAGCAATGTATTGAAATTAGGCGCGCCGTAGGCCTGAGCAAAAGGGAAATAACAAGCCGCCACCAGCGAACTGACACCGACCAGAACTTTTTGTACGCGAGGCAATGTTCGCCATAGCAAAAGCAAAATAGCCGTAAACGCAGCGGTGTAGAGCAAACTGAAGGGGTAACCTAAGCCGAGGTTAATTAATAGCGACTGTAAAAAGTAGAACGCAGTCCACGGGCTAAATACCCGGCTACGGGTAACAAGCGATTCTTTGAGGGTTAAATTCATATGCCACTATCGTAACAAACGCCATGTGCTTACCCTGGCGTCAAGGGTCAATACCTGCAAGAGTGCGTGAAGAGTGGAAAGGGGTCCGCATCCGCGAGCCGCAATATACGCAGGGCTGCAAGAAGATAGAGCGAGCCGCCGTTCAGGTCAACTACTGACGAACAAATCTTTTGCGAAGGGGATTGCAAATCCGACAAAAAGTGGGGTTTTTCAGACCAAAACGCGTTATGCCTGCATGAAAGCAGGAGTGAAGCGGCGTACCGCGACGCCGCTATTTATCGGAAGGTTTATCTTGCTGCGGTTTGTTGTTGACCATATCGCACAACATAGAGAGCAGCATTAACCGTACTTTAAAGGGAGAATGACTAAACACGCGCATACACCTCTTGAACTCATTCATAAGACCTCCTGACTTGCTAATCCCGTCGATCCTTGAGGGATGATTGCATTACATACAGATATAGCACAGGCTATATTATATAGCTATTGCTAAAACGTTAATTTTTTGTACCTTCGCAACTCTGGTTTACAATGTGCGCACGAAATGAGAACGCTATGTATGCGTCACCATAATGAGGAAGCACAATGAGTCGTCGCGCAGGTACGCCAACAGCAAAAAAAGTGACGCAGTTAGTGAACGTGGAAGAGCACGTTGAAGGGTTCCGCCAGGTCAGAGAGGCGCATCGGCGCGAGCTTATTGATGATTACGTTGAGCTGATTTCTGACTTGATCAGGGAAGTGGGGGAAGCTCGTCAGGTGGACATGGCTGCTCGTCTGGGAGTTTCGCAACCGACGGTGGCTAAAATGCTTAAGCGGCTGGCAACCATGGGGCTGATTGAAATGATCCCCTGGCGTGGCGTGTTTTTAACGGCAGAAGGAGAGAAGCTGGCGCAGGAAAGCCGCGAGCGACATCAGATAGTCGAAAATTTCTTGTTGGTGTTGGGCGTCAGTCCGGAAATCGCCCGTCGCGACGCGGAAGGCATGGAGCACCATGTTAGTGAAGAGACGCTCGACGCTTTTCGTTTGTTTACCCAGAAACACGGTGCCAAATGAGCCTGCCTTTTTTACGCACGCTGCAAGGCGATCGTTTTTTTCAGTTATTAATTCTTGTTGGTATCGGATTAAGCTTTTTCGTGCCCTTTGCACCGAAATCCTGGCCTGCTGCTATCGACTGGCACACCATCATCACCTTAAGCGGCCTGATGCTGCTGACCAAAGGTGTGGAGTTAAGCGGTTATTTTGATGTGCTGGGGCGCAAAATGGTGCGCCGCTTTGCTACGGAGCGTCGGCTGGCGATGTTTATGGTGCTGGCGGCGGCGCTGCTTTCTACCTTTCTGACCAACGATGTCGCGCTGTTTATTGTTGTTCCGCTGACTATCACGCTAAAAAGACTGTGTGAGATCCCGGTTAATCGGCTGATTATTTTTGAGGCGCTGGCAGTCAACGCTGGTTCGCTACTGACGCCAATTGGCAACCCGCAAAATATTCTTATCTGGGGACGTTCTGGTCTTTCGTTTGCCGGATTTATTGCCCAAATGGCACCGCTGGCTGGCGCAATGATGCTGACGCTCCTGCTCCTGTGCTGGTGTTGTTTCCCTGGAAAGGCGCTGCAATACCATACGGGGGTGCAAACACCGGAGTGGAAACCGCGGCTGGTGTGGAGTTGTCTGGGGCTGTATATCGTCTTTCTGACGGCGCTGGAGTTCAAACAAGAGCTGTGGGGACTGGTGATTGTGGCGGCAGGCTTTGCGCTGCTGGCACGTCGCGTGGTGCTCAGTGTGGACTGGACGCTGCTGCTGGTGTTTATGGCGATGTTTATCGACGTCCATTTACTGACCCAGCTTCCAGCGTTGCAAGGCGTGTTGGGTAACGTGAGTCATCTATCTGAACCCGGGTTATGGTTAACGGCAATCGGTTTATCGCAGGTGATCAGTAACGTGCCGAGTACCATATTGTTGCTGAACTATGTGCCGCCGTCTTTATTACTGGTATGGGCGGTAAACGTAGGTGGCTTTGGGTTATTACCCGGATCGCTGGCAAATTTGATTGCGCTACGTATGGCGAACGATCGCCGCATCTGGTGGCGTTTCCATCTCTATTCAATACCGATGCTGTTGTGGGCGGCGTTGGTGGGATATGTTTTGTTAGTTATACTCCCGGCCAACTAGGGTCTGGCAAATAAAAAAGGCGGATTATGAGTCCGCCTTTTGCTTTAAGTTTTGAAGATTAATTCAGACGAACCGGCATCCCGGAGCGGTTTTTAATCGCTTCATCAAGAACAACCTGGTCAACATCTGGCTGACCGGTCACTGTTTGCACGCTCTTCGTCAGGGTAATTGGCACAATTTCCTGACCTTCAAACTGGGCTTCGGTGGTAGACAGCGGGTTATGGACTTCAATATAACGGCTGCCGTCTGGCTCGGTGGTCGCTTTTACCGGCTCATCAATAAACTGTACGCGGGTACCGACCGGTACTTTCTCGAACAGGAATTTGATGTCTTCGTTACGCAGACGCACACAACCATGACTTACACGCAGGCCGATACCGAAGTTGGCGTTGGTGCCATGGATAGCGTACAGACGACCGATGTAGAGTGCATACAGCCCCATCGGGTTATCCGGACCTGCCGGAACGACAGCCGGAAGCGGTTCGCCCGCAGCGCGGTACTCTGCGTGCATTTTGGCGGTCGGCGTCCAGGTCGGGCCTGCTTTCTTACGCTCAACTTTGGTGGTCCAGTTGATAGGCGTATCTTTGCCTAACTGACCAATGCCGATCGGCAGCACGATAACGGTGTTGGTCCCTTTCGGATAGTAATACAGACGCATCTCTGCACTGTTAATGACGATGCCTTCATGAACGGTATCCGGCAGGATCAGCTGCTGCGGAATGTTCAGTACAGTACCGCCTTTCGGCAGGAAGGTATCCACACCCGGGTTCGCTTCCATCATATTGGAAAGCCCCATCTGGTACTCCGCGGCAAAATACTCCAGCGGCTGAGTGTTACCTTCAGGAATGGTGATCACCTGATTCTGACCAACCAGGCGACTCCCGTCGGTTGGCAGAGGATAAGTTACCGCAGAGGCGGTACTGCAAAAGCCGACAACAGCGAAGGCCGCTGCGAATAATGTTTTCAATTTCATATTCATGTTAAGCGAGATTTTGTGCCTGGCAGGCCATTGGGTTGAGAATATTAGAGTATTGGAAGCGCATTATAAGTTCATTCCAGCTCACAGTGAAATCAGATGTGTACGAAATCACATTTTTTGCCTTTGGCTTGAGTGTAGACCTTAAGCGAGGAGCAGGATCTTCTTTCAGACTTATGGCATAATGCGCGGTTTGTCATATCTCTTTTCAGGATACGCCTGTGTTAGTTTCCAGTAACGTCACCATGCAGTTCGGCAGTAAGCCGTTGTTTGAAAACATTTCCGTCAAATTTGGCGGCGGCAACCGTTACGGCCTGATTGGCGCGAACGGTAGTGGTAAATCCACCTTTATGAAGATCCTCGGCGGCGACCTTGAGCCGACGCTGGGTAACGTTTCCCTCGATCCCAACGAGCGCATTGGTAAACTGCGTCAGGATCAGTTTGCCTTTGAAGAGTTCACTGTGCTGGATACGGTGATCATGGGGCATAAAGAGTTGTGGGAAGTGAAGCAGGAGCGCGACCGCATCTATGCTTTGCCGGAAATGAGTGAAGAAGACGGCTATAAAGTGGCCGATCTGGAAGTTAAATACGGCGAAATGGACGGTTACTCTGCGGAAGCTCGCGCCGGTGAACTGTTGCTTGGCGTGGGAATTCCAGTGGAACAGCACTACGGCCCGATGAGTGAAGTTGCTCCTGGCTGGAAGCTGCGTGTGCTTCTGGCGCAGGCGCTGTTTGCTGATCCGGATATTCTCCTGCTCGACGAACCGACCAACAACCTCGACATCGACACCATTCGCTGGCTGGAACAGGTGCTGAACGAGCGTGACAGCACCATGATCATCATCTCGCACGACCGTCACTTCCTTAACATGGTCTGTACCCACATGGCGGATCTGGATTACGGCGAGCTGCGCGTTTATCCGGGTAACTACGATGAGTACATGACGGCGGCGACCCAGGCGCGTGAACGTCTGCTGGCCGATAACGCCAAGAAGAAAGCGCAGATTGCTGAGTTGCAATCTTTCGTTAGCCGCTTTAGCGCCAACGCCTCGAAATCTCGCCAGGCAACTTCGCGCGCGCGCCAGATTGATAAAATCAAACTGGAAGAGGTGAAAGCCTCCAGCCGTCAGAACCCGTTCATCCGTTTTGAACAGGATAAGAAACTGTTCCGTAACGCGCTGGAAGTGGAAGGTCTGACCAAAGGGTTTGATAACGGTCCGCTGTTTAAAAATCTCAACCTGCTGCTGGAAGTGGGTGAAAAACTGGCGGTACTGGGTACCAACGGCGTCGGTAAATCAACGCTGCTGAAAACGCTGGTGGGCGATCTGCAACCGGACAGCGGCACCGTAAAATGGTCTGAGAACGCGCGCATTGGTTACTATGCTCAGGACCACGAATATGAGTTTGAAAATGATCTGACCGTGTTCGAATGGATGAGCCAGTGGAAGCAGGAAGGCGATGACGAGCAGGCGGTACGCAGCATTCTCGGTCGTTTGCTGTTCAGCCAGGACGACATCAAAAAGCCAGCTAAAGTGCTTTCCGGTGGGGAAAAAGGGCGGATGCTGTTTGGTAAGTTAATGATGCAGAAGCCGAACATTCTGATCATGGACGAACCGACCAACCACCTGGATATGGAATCCATTGAGTCGCTGAACATGGCACTGGAACTGTATCAGGGCACGCTGATCTTTGTTTCTCACGACCGTGAGTTTGTAAGCTCCCTGGCGACCCGTATTCTGGAAATCACCCCGGAACGCGTGATCGACTTTAGCGGTAATTATGAAGATTACCTGCGTAGTAAAGGGATCGAGTAAGTTATTATCAGTAGCCCTGATATGGTCAGGGCTACTGAAACTGATGACAAATGTAAAATTGCCTGATGCGCTACGCTTATCAGGCCTACGCAGTGCCTGTAATATATTGAATCTGCAGGACTTTGTAGGCCAGATAAGACGTTAACGCCGCATCAGGCATTAAGAAAGCGCACTTGTCAGCAATCTGAGTAACGTCGAATCGATTTTCTTAATCCCACATCAATTCACTTCCATTAACTCTCAAACGTCCATGCCCAACGCTCGCTTACCGTGAATGTTGAGGTCGGCAAGCGTAAAGCGTCCTTCCCAGTTTGTTTCATAGTCCTCGCGCGGGAAGTCGCCCGGCGATGCGCCTTTTTCCAGTGCGGCCTTCACCTTGTGCGCGTAGGCAAGATTTTTCTCGCACATCGGTGCCGCAGGAATGTACATCACGTTGCCCCAGCCCTGTTGATTTTCAACGGGGGCAACGGAATGGATGACGTCGCAGTGCCACCAGACGGAGTCTCCGGCCTCGAGTTTTGGAATGCTGGTTAACGCCTCAATTAACAGTGGATGCCATTGCTCTGATACCGGCAACACTCTTCCGGGCGCTACGCCGCACAGTTCATCCTCCGGCACATCATCAAGCAGCGGACGTAACAGTACGTACGCCATGGCTTCAGGAATGGGCACGACGTGCAGCAGTCCCTGACCAGGTAGCATATCAGAGAGCGCTGTCCAGCCCTGGAATGTCCGAAACACGGAACATTTGGTGGTGTTGTCCACCGTGTACTCTTCAACTTCCGTACGATGTGCCGCATGCCAGGGATCGTATTTCGCCAGATTGCCATTAAAGACGTTGGCGAAAACGTGCTGATACGCTGGAAGCAGCCAGCGTTCCAGTGCCCCGGAGTCGGTATGCGCTCCAAGACCTTTGGAGGTCGTTCCGGGCGGACGGCGGCGGATACGGTCAGGGTAGATGACGCTCACATCCGGGTTAAACCATTGTTTTCCATCACTTTCAAATGTCCACAGACGATTGAGAAACGACTGCGCATTCGCCATTTCTTCACTCTGGCGGGCCTGCATTTGCGCCTGCGACCAGTAGATGGGGTAAATCTCGGGACGTGAAGCGCTGAGCGTCCCGAAGAAATTATCGCCGGGGCCTTTGTAGACCTCGTCAAAGCGGTTGCGGTCCAGATAGTCCAGCATCGACTGATCCCAGCCTAGCGCTTGTTCGCGGGGGAAATGGCCTTTTATCACCGCACAACCGCGACGTTTAATCTGTTCGCGCTGCTCTGCAGTAACATGACCTGCTTTGATATCGGCATATGACAGCACCGGCCAGACGGCATCGCCCTGTGCTTTGAGTGCGTTGATTTCAGCCACTCGCGTGGCAATGTCATCGCTTAGCTGATTAAAGATCTGCTGGACGTCGCCAAGCTGCGCCCGCAGCGCGTGCTTCATCTGACGGATAGCTGCTTTGTGATCGGCAGGCAATGTGTCGCTGGTAAAAGTAGAAGCCATAACCACCTCGCATTAACTTTCATTCGAAACTATAATGATTTGCATGTGACAATATAAGTTATAAATAAGTTAATGCAAGTTTAGTGATTTGATGTGATGTACAGGATGTAAAAAGAAGGGAAAACCGGAGCGCATGGCTCCGGTAGAGAGGTCAGCTGTTAAAAGGGGATGTGTTATCCAGCACAGCCTGAATCACATTCAGCGCGCCTTCATGATTATTATCATCGGTAGCGTAACGGGCGATTTGTTTAATGTTTTCCGCAGCATTGCCCATCGCAAAGGAATAACGCGCCATTTTCAGCATCTCCGAATCGTTACCGCTGTCGCCAATCGCTACCACATTTTGCGGTGACAGATCCCAGCGTTTCAGTAACCGCGAAATACCGTTTGCTTTATGTAGACCGGGAATAATCAGGTCGATAAAGCCAAAACCACTGGTGACGGGTTTCATAATGCCATCGAGCGCTACGTGCAGTTTGTCGATCACTAACGGGATTTGTTCATCCGGCAGGTTGAGCGAAAACTTGAACAGTACGTCGTCAATCTCCTGATAATCTTTTACAGGTTTCAGGCGATGGTAGTGTTTTGCCATCAGTGCGACGAATGCTTCGGGGGCGTTTTCGCTGACATATGCACTTTGCAGACCGCAGGCGACAAAATTGAGTTGCTTATCTTTTAGCAACTCGCCAATAACAATCCGCGATTCATGTCGGGTCAGTTCGCCGTGGAACAGTTGCTTGCCATGTTCGTAAACCAGTGCGCCGTTTTCCGCGACAAAAGAGATCTCATCCTTTAGCTCAGGAAAGAATGAAATAAGCTGGTAATACTGATTACCGCTGGCGACAACGAACTCAATGCCGCGCTTTTTCAGTTCCTGATATTGCGCCATAAAACGTGGTTGGTTGTACGTTTTGACGTCGTTAAGAAAAGTACCGTCCATATCTGTGACGATAACTTTTACGCTCATAGGTGTGCTCCCGGCTCGAAAATGAAACCGTAACAGTGTAATAACAATGTGACGTAGAGCACAAATTATATTTCGAATGAAAGTAAGGATGAAATTGATGATGTGAATGATTTAGCCCGGCGACGACGCCGCCGGGCCGAGGAGATTACAGCATATGTTCAGTACGGGCGATGATATCGTCCTGAGCGTCTGGAGAGAGCGCGGTGAAGAAGGCGGAATAGCCCGCGACACGCACTACCAGATCGCGATACTGATCGGGATGTTTTTTCGCCTCCAGCAGCGTTTCGCGGGAAACGATGTTGTACTGAATATGCCAGCCTTTATGCACCTCGAAGAAGGTACGGAGCAGGATCATCAGTTTCTGCTTGTCAGATTCGTTCTCCAGCGTCGCCGGATTCAGTTTCTGGTTGAGCAACACGCCGCCGAGAATCGCTGCTGTAGGCAGTTTACCCACCGATCCAATGACTGCCGTTGGGCCGAGATGGTCAGTACCGGAAGCCGGGCTTGCGCCTTCTGCCAGCGGGGTATGCGCTTTACGTCCGTCCGGCGTTGCCATCGTCTGCGCGCCAAACGGTACGTTAGCGGAGATAGACGACGTACCCGCGTAATAGTTGCCGCCAACCGGACCACGACCGTAGCGCGGATTATGGTACTGTTTCAGTTCGTCGATATAGGTCTGATAAGCGCGAGCCAGCAGCGTATCGACAGTATCATCGTCGTTACCGTACTTCGGCGCACCGTTAATCAGCCGCTGACGCAGTTGCTCATGAGTCAGGCCGTCGAAGTCATCCGCCAGTGCGGCAGCCAGCTGTTGCTGACCAATCGCGCCCTGTTCAAACACCAGTTTCTTCACTGCCGCCAGGCTGTTGCCGAGGTTGGCAATGCCGACCTGCAGGCCAGAAACCCAGTCATATTTCGCGCCGCCTTGCTTGATACTTTTTGCTCGCTCAATACAGTCATCCACCAGCGCCGAGCAGAGAATATCGTGCACGTTCTCTTCCAGCATGGTGTCGACGACATATTCGATTTCGATTGATTTGCGGGTGTAGTAACGGATTTGCGTATCCCACGCGTCCATTACTTCATCGAAGTTGTTGAAGTTACCTGCCGACAACGCTTTTTCTTGTGCCAGGAACACTTTGCCGCTGGTGGCATCACGACCGCCTTCCAGCGCAGCCAGCATCACGCGGGCGAAGTTGATAAAGCTCATGCCGGTACAGCGATAGCCCCATTTGCCACCGACGGCGGTTTCGATACAACCAATCGCTGCGTAGTCGTAAGCGTCCTGCGGTTCAATACCGAGTTTAATAAATTCCGGGATCACGATTTCGTCGTTGTTGAAGGCCGGCATCCCGAAGCCGCACCGGATCACCTGTACGCAGGCGTCGAGGAAATCGTTACTCATTCCCGCATGGTAGCGCACGCTGAGGTTAGGCTGCGTCGAACGCAGGCGACCGCAGGATTCGAGGATCGCGTAGGAGAGCGGATTCACCGCATCCATCGGCTGACCATCAATCAAATTTTGCCCGCCAATGGTGACGTTCTGATACAGCGGGCTACCCGCAGAGGCTTTTGAGTGTGAGCCGGAGCGGATCTTGTTCACTTCCAGCAATTTCAACCAGCAGCTATGCAGCAATTCGATGGCGTGTTCGCGTTCCAGCATTTGGTTCAGTTCAACATCACGGCGATAATACGGGTAGAGATACTGGTCCATACGACCAAACGACACCGAGTGACCGTTAGATTCAATCTGCAAAATCAACTGGATGAAGTAGCACAGTTGCAGCGCCTGCCAGAACGTCTGCGGCGGCTGGTGGGCGATAAGATCGCAGTTTTCTGCTATCGCCAGCAGTTCATCGCGACGGCTTTCGCGGGTTTCGGTCGCGGCCATTTCACGCGCCAGGGCAGCGAAACGTTCAATGTGTTCACTGACTGCCACCAGCACGATATCAATCGCTTTCAGGAACTGCTCGCCGTGCAAATCTTCCAGCACCGTCAGGTTGATGCGCGAGCGACGTTCCGCCACTTTCTCGCGCAGACCATCAAGCCCTTTTTCCAGCAGCAGCGGGAAATTGACCGCCAGGTGCGCATCGCCGGAAGTCATATTGCCCTCCGCTTTAATGATTCCGGTCGCCAGCAGACCTTTTTGCTCATCGGTAAACATGCCGTAGCAACGATCCTGTACCGTCTGACCGCGCCACCAAGGGCACACTTCATGCAGAACACGTTTGTTCTCTTCGCTCACCGCAAAACCAGCACCCGGACGATCTGCCAGATCATCAATCTCTTTTTCGATCCAGGAGACGGTATATTCCGGGAAGATCGGCGCGGCGCGAACTTCGCTTGCCTGGTTGCCAATGATCAACTCATCGTGCTTGATCCAGATAGTGCGATTCGCCAGGTGATGCGCCAGTGCCAGCGCGCGACGTACCGGGATCGGCTTATCGAGATGTTGTTGATACATCTCGGTATAGTGTTGCGCGCGCTCGGTACAGACTGGCGGTTTCACAATATGCACCAGCGCATTTTTGTGCGCTTTAATGCGGTCGCTGAGCGTGTCCAGTTTCAGTGTGGTCATGGTTGTTATCCTCGTAAGGTCGCGGTTAACCCTTTCTGGCAGGCATACTGCTGGGCAAAATCGAGCAGTTCTGGCGCATCAAGCGGTTTTTCCGGGGCGTCATAGGGCAGATTAAGTAAGTGATATTTGTTGATGCCCAGCGTGTGGTAGGGCAGGAAATGAATTTCGCCAACGTGCAGCTCGTCGGCGGCAAAATCGGTAATGGCTTTTACAGAGGTTTCGTCGGCATTAAAGCCCTGAATCAGCGGCACGCGGATAATGATTTTTTTTCCCGCTGCGGCGAGTTTTTTCAGGTTATCCAGCACTCTGGCGGCGTTACCGTCGGTCCACTGTTTAAACGGCGCGTCGGCAACGTGTTTTAAATCGGCAAGAAACAGATCGATATAGGGCAGAGAAGGGGCGATATATTTCCACGGCACATGCAGACAGGTTTCTACTGCAGTATGAATGCCTGCCTCGTGGCTGGCTTGCAGTAGCGCCGTCGCCATCTCCGGCTGCATAAAGGGTTCACCACCCGAAAGCGTTAAGCCGCCGCCGCTGCGATCGTAAAACGGTTTATCGCGCAAAACGGTCGCCATGATCTCCTCAACGCTTTTCACTTCACCACACACGGTTAACGCCTGTGTCGGACAGCAGTCGGTTAACGCCGTCAGATGCTCCGGGGTTAACTTTTCCCGATGAATAAGCAAACCATTCAGCGCGCGCTCAATCACTTCCGGCGCGGCCTTAGCGCACAGCTCGCAGCCTTCCAGACACAGTCGTGCGTCATACAGCAGATCCTGCGTGCGGGTGCGGCTTTCCGGGTTCTGACACCAGCGGCAGCCCAGCGAACAGCCTTTAAGAAATACGACCGTGCGGATACCGGGGCCATCATGGGTCGAGTAGCGCTGAATATTGAAAATCATAGTTGCCTCTCTGTTTCGTTCAAACATTAAAATACTTTCGAATGAAAGTTAGATTGATGTGCGTCAACTGTTCAGAGAGTTTTCCCGTGATAGTCTACATTCAGACAAAAAGTACATTTTGAGGATGGTTATGGAACTGTATCTGGATACTTCAGACGTTGTTGCGGTGAAGGCGCTGTCACGTATTTTTCCGCTGGCGGGTGTGACCACTAACCCAAGCATTATCGCCGCGGGTAAAAAACCGCTGGATGTTGTGCTTCCGGAACTTCATGAAGCGATGGGCGGTCAGGGGCGTCTGTTTGCCCAGGTAATGGCTACCACTGCCGAAGGGATGGTTAATGACGCGCTTAAGCTGCGTTCTATTATTGCGGATATCGTGGTGAAAGTTCCGGTGACCGCCGAGGGGCTGGCAGCGATTAAGATGTTAAAAGCGGAAGGGATTACGACGCTGGGAACCGCGGTATATGGCGCGGCACAAGGGCTGCTGTCGGCGCTGGCAGGTGCGGAATATGTTGCGCCTTACGTCAACCGTATTGATGCTCAGGGCGGTAGCGGCATTCAGACTGTGACCGACTTACACCAGTTATTGAAAATGCATGCGCCGCAGGCGAAAGTGCTGGCAGCGAGTTTCAAAACCCCGCGTCAGGCGCTGGACTGCTTACTGGCAGGATGTGAATCAATTACTCTGCCACTGGATGTGGCACAACAGATGATTAGCTATCCGGCTGTCGATGCCGCGGTGGCGAAGTTTGAGCAGGACTGGCTGGGGGCGTTTGGCAGAACGTCGATTTAACCGGACGTTCTGCATCCTCATAAATTGCTGATGACGTGGCGGAGTGCCGCGTCTTATCAGGCCTGGAGGTGGCAATTACTGCCCGCACACCTCACACCCCGGATTGCGCATCAGTTTCATTTCGCGAAACTGACAGGTCATCGCATCGTACATGACGATTTTCCCGCTGGCCGGTTTGCCATAACCTGCCAGCAGTTTGATCGCTTCCATTGCCTGCAACGAACCAATTACGCCGATCAACGGTGCCATCACGCCTGCTTCTACGCAGGTTAACGCGTTCTCGCCAAACAAACGGCTGAGGCAGCGATAGCAAGGCTCGCCGTCCTGATAAGTGAAGACCGTGATTTGACCTTCCATACGAATTGCCGCGCCGGAAACCAGCGGCACCTTCGCGGCAAAACAGCCTGCGTTCAGTTGATTACGTACCGCAACGTTATCCGTACAGTCGAGCACCAGATCGTGTTCAGCAATCAATGCTGCAAGTTCTGCGTCATCCAGCAGTGCATTGACTGGCGTAATCGCGATATGTGGGTTGATCCGCGCCAGGGCGTCACGGGCGGATTCCACCTTCGGTTGCCCGACCGTAGCATCACTGTGCAGCGTCTGGCGTTGCAGATTCGAGAGCGAAACCGTGTCGAAGTCGAGCAGCGTCAGGTTGCCGACACCGGCGCTTGCCAGATACTGCGAGGCTGCGCAGCCGAGTCCACCGAGGCCGACTACCAGCACACGAGAATCTTTTAGTGCCTCCTGACCGTCAAAATCAAAACCGCGCAGAATGATTTGCCGGTTGTAGCGCAGCATCTCCTGATCGCTGAGTTCCGCCATTACCGGCCTCCGAACAACGCGTTAAACGGTTCTACTTCCACCCATTCGCCCACGTCCACATTGCCGCGATCGCGTTCCAGCACGATAAAGCAGTTGCCGAGGCTAAAGGAGCTGAATATATGTGAACCCTGATGTCCGGTGGTCGTCACTTCCAGTTCGCCATCGGCGTTGCGTTGCAGCACGCCGCGCTGGAAATCAAGACGTCCTGGCGTTTTTTTCAGGCGGGACGCTGTGCGTACGCGCTGGCGCGCGGGCAGGCCGCTGGCGGTGTTACCGCTTAGTTTTGCCAGCAAAGGCTGTACCAGTTGATAGAAGGTCAGCGTCGCTGAAACCGGGTTGCCCGGCAGGCCGCAGAACCAGCTATTGCTGAGTTTACCAAACGCGAACGGTTTGCCCGGTTTAATCGCCAGTTTCCAGAAAGCAATTTCGCCCAGTTCTTCGAGAATGGTTTTGGTGTAATCCGCCTCACCAACCGAAACACCACCGGAACTGATCACCACATCCGCCTGGCTGTCGGCTTCAATAAATGCGGCGCGCAGGGCATGTGGATCGTCGCGGATAATCCCTAAGTTGATTACCTCGCATCCCAGCTGTTCTAACATCAGGTGTACGGCGAGACGGTTGGTATCGTAGATTTGGCCGTCGCCCAGCGGCTGGCCTGGCAACTGGAGTTCATCACCGGTAGAAAAAAGCGCTACACGCACTTTACGAATCACCGGAACTTCGGCAATCCCCAGTGAAGCAATTACTGGCAGCTCTGCGGTAGTCAGGCGAGTTCCCGCCGGGAAAACAACCGCACCCGCAGAGATATCTTCACCGCGACGGCGAATATTTTGCCCGCTACGCACTTCAACAGTAAAACGCACGCCATTGTCCGTTTGTTCAGTCTGCTCCTGCATCACCACCGCTTCGCAGACTTCCGGCACCGGCGCACCGGTCATAATACGAATGCAGGTGCCCGCAGGCCATTCACCATGATACGGCTGACCGGCAAACGATTTCCCGGCAACGGGCAGCGGTTGCCCGGAGGCAATATCGGCTAAACGCACCGCGTAGCCGTCCATAGCGGAGTTATCAAACCCCGGGACATCCAGTGGCGAAACGACATCGCTCGCCAGAATACGACCAAAACACTGTACCAGTGGCAGCGTTTCCTGGGCGGTCAGTGGGGTGACGCGAGAAAGCATCTCATTAAGCGCGGTGTCGAGCGACATCAATCCGGTGGTAAATTCCATGAAAACACTCCTGCGGAGGCAAAATCGAATTTGCCTATTATGTCAGAAAAACGCCACAGACTGTATGCCACCTCGGGCGTAGCGCTGGGTCCTGCCTTTACATGCCATATCCATCTTTCTATATTCAAAAATTGAATGAGTAATTCATAAAAATTCTGATATTTATAGCAAAAGTGGCGAGCCACCCTTAATGGACGAATACTATGGGCAAAGCAGTCATTGCAATTCATGGTGGCGCAGGTGCAATTAGCCGCGCGCAGATGAGTCTGCAACAGGAATTACGCTACATTGAGGCGTTGTCTGCCATTGTTGAAACCGGGCAGAAAATGCTGGAAGCGGGCGAAAGTGCGCTGGATGTGGTGACGGAAGCGGTGCGTCTGCTGGAAGAGTGTCCACTGTTTAACGCCGGAATTGGCGCTGTCTTTACGCGTGATGAAACCCATGAACTGGACGCCAGTGTGATGGATGGTAACACCCTGAAAGCCGGTGCGGTGGCGGGCGTTAGTCATCTGCGTAATCCGGTTCTTGCCGCCCGGCTGGTGATGGAGCAAAGCCCGCATGTGATGATGATTGGCGAAGGGGCAGAAAATTTTGCGTTTGCTCATGGCATGGAGCGCGTCTCACCGGAGATTTTCTCCACGCCTTTGCGTTATGAACAACTACTGGCAGCGCGCGAGGAAGGGGCAACAGTCCTCGACCATAGCGGTGCGCCACTGGATGAAAAACAGAAAATGGGCACCGTGGGGGCCGTGGCGTTGGATTTAGACGGCAATCTGGCGGCAGCCACGTCCACAGGCGGAATGACCAATAAATTACCCGGACGAGTTGGCGATAGTCCCTTAGTGGGTGCCGGATGCTACGCCAATAACGCCAGTGTGGCGGTTTCTTGTACCGGCACGGGCGAAGTCTTCATCCGCGCGCTGGCGGCATATGACATCGCCGCGTTAATGGATTACGGCGGATTAAGTCTCGCGGAAGCCTGCGAGCGGGTAGTAATGGAAAAACTCCCTGCGCTTGGCGGTAGCGGTGGCTTAATCGCTATCGACCATGAAGGGAATGTCGCGCTACCGTTTAACACCGAAGGAATGTATCGCGCCTGGGGCTACGCAGGCGATACGCCAACCACCGGTATCTACCGTGAAAAAGGGGACACCGTTGCCACACAGTGATGAACTTGATGCCGGTGATGTGCTGGCGGTTGAAAATCTGAAAATTGCCTTTATGCAGGACCAGCAGAAAATAGCTGCGGTCCGCAATCTCTCTTTTAGCCTTCAACGCGGTGAGACGCTGGCCATTGTTGGCGAATCCGGCTCCGGTAAGTCAGTGACTGCGCTGGCATTGATGCGTCTGTTGGAACAGGCGGGCGGTTTAGTACAGTGTGATAAAATGCTGTTGCGGCGGCGCAGTCGTGAAGTGATTGAACTTAGCGAGCAGAGCGCTGCACAAATGCGCCATGTGCGCGGTGCGGATATGGCGATGATATTTCAGGAGCCGATGACATCGCTGAACCCGGTATTTACTGTGGGTGAACAGATTGCCGAATCAATTCGTCTGCATCAGAACGCCAGTCGTGAAGAAGCGATGGTCGAGGCGAAGCGGATGCTGGATCAGGTACGCATTCCGGAGGCACAAACCATTCTTTCACGTTATCCGCATCAACTCTCTGGCGGGATGCGCCAGCGAGTGATGATTGCGATGGCGCTGTCATGCCGCCCGGCGGTGCTGATTGCCGATGAGCCGACCACCGCGCTGGATGTCACTATTCAGGCGCAGATCCTGCAATTAATCAAAGTATTGCAAAAAGAGATGTCGATGGGCGTTATCTTTATCACTCACGATATGGGCGTGGTGGCAGAGATTGCCGATCGGGTACTGGTGATGTATCAGGGCGAGGCGGTGGAAACGGGTACCGTCGAACAGATTTTTCATGCACCGCAACATCCTTACACCCGTGCGCTGTTAGCTGCTGTTCCGCAACTTGGTGCGATGAAAGGGTTAGATTATCCCCGACGTTTCCCATTGATATCGCTTGAACATCCAGCGAAACAGGAACCCCCCATCGAGCAGAAAACGGTGGTGGATGGCGAACCTGTTTTACGGGTGCGTAATCTTGTCACCCGTTTCCCTTTGCGCAGCGGTTTGTTGAATCGCGTAACGCGGGAAGTGCATGCCGTTGAGAAAGTCAGTTTTGATCTCTGGCCTGGCGAAACGCTATCGCTGGTGGGCGAGTCTGGCAGCGGTAAATCCACTACCGGGCGGGCGTTGCTGCGCCTGGTCGAATCGCAGGGCGGCGAAATTATCTTTAACGGTCAGCGAATCGATACCTTGTCACCCGGCAAACTTCAGGCATTACGCCGGGATATTCAGTTTATTTTTCAGGACCCTTACGCTTCGCTGGACCCACGTCAGACCATCGGTGATTCGATTATCGAACCGCTGCGCGTACACGGTTTATTGCCAGGTAAAGACGCGGCTGCACGCGTTGCGTGGTTGCTGGAGCGCGTGGGCCTGTTACCTGAACATGCCTGGCGTTACCCGCATGAGTTTTCCGGCGGTCAGCGCCAGCGCATCTGCATTGCTCGCGCGTTGGCATTGAATCCAAAAGTGATCATTGCCGACGAAGCCGTTTCGGCGCTGGATGTTTCTATTCGCGGGCAGATTATCAACTTGTTGCTCGATCTCCAGCGTGATTTCGGCATTGCGTATCTGTTTATCTCCCACGATATGGCCGTGGTAGAGCGGATTAGTCATCGTGTGGCGGTGATGTATCTCGGGCAAATTGTTGAAATTGGCCCACGGCGCGCGGTCTTCGAAAACCCGCAGCATCCTTATACGCGTAAATTACTGGCGGCAGTTCCGGTCGCTGAACCGTCCCGACAACGACCGCAGCGTGTACTGCTGTCGGACGATCTTCCCAGCAATATTCATCTGCGTGGCGAAGAGGTGGCAGGCGTCTCGTTGCAATGCGTCGGGCCGGGGCATTACGTCGCACAACCACAATCAGAATACGCATTCATGCGTAGATAACATTCAGGCGGAGAATAAAATGGCAAGAGCTGTACACCGTAGTGGGTTAGTGGCGCTGGGCATTGCGACAGCGTTGATGGCATCTTGTGCATTCGCTGCCAAAGATGTGGTGGTGTCGGTAGGATCGAACTTCACCACGCTCGATCCGTATGACGCAAATGACACGTTATCTCAGGCCGTAGCGAAATCGTTTTACCAGGGGCTGTTTGGTCTGGATAAAGAGATGAAACTGAAAAACGTGCTGGCGGAGAGTTATACCGTTTCCGATGACGGCCTTACATACACCGTGAAATTGCGGGAAGGCATTAAATTCCAGGATGGCACCGATTTCAACGCAGCGGCAGTAAAAGCGAATCTGGACCGGGCCAGCGATCCGGCGAATCATCTTAAACGCTATAACCTGTATAAGAATATTGCCAAAACGGAGGCGATCGATCCGACAACGGTAAAGATTACTCTCAAACAGCCGTTTTCAGCGTTTATTAATATTCTTGCCCATCCGGCGACCGCGATGATTTCACCGGCAGCGCTGGAAAAATATGGCAAGGAGATTGGTTTTCATCCGGTGGGAACCGGACCGTATGAACTGGATACCTGGAATCAGACCGATTTTGTGAAGGTGAAAAAATTCGCGGGTTACTGGCAGCCAGGATTGCCCAAACTGGACAGCATAACCTGGCGTCCGGTGGCGGATAACAACACCCGCGCGGCAATGCTGCAAACCGGTGAAGCGCAGTTTGCTTTCCCCATTCCTTACGAGCAGGCCGCACTGCTGGAGAAAAACAAAAATATCGAGTTGATGGCCAGTCCGTCAATTATGCAGCGTTATATCAGTATGAACGTGACGCAAAAACCGTTCGATAACCCGAAGGTCCGTGAGGCGCTGAATTACGCCATTAACCGCCCGGCGCTGGTGAAAGTAGCCTTCGCGGGCTATGCAACGCCAGCTACTGGTGTGGTACCGCCGAGTATCGCCTACGCGCAAAGTTATAAACCGTGGCCTTACGATCCAGTGAAAGCGCGCGAATTACTGAAAGAGGCGGGATATCCCAACGGTTTCAGTACCACGCTGTGGTCGTCACATAACCACAGCACCGCGCAGAAAGTGCTGCAATTTACCCAGCAGCAGTTAGCGCAGGTCGGGATTAAAGCCCAGGTGACTGCGATGGATGCCGGACAGCGGGCGGCAGAAGTTGAAGGTAAAGGGCAAAAAGAGAGCGGCGTGCGGATGTTCTACACTGGCTGGTCGGCTTCAACCGGCGAAGCTGACTGGGCACTATCGCCGCTGTTTGCATCGCAAAACTGGCCACCGACGCTGTTTAATACCGCGTTTTACAGCAATAAACAGGTGGATGACTTCCTGGATCAGGCACTGAAAACGAATGATCCGGTGGAAAAGACCCGCTTATATAAGGCGGCGCAGGATATCATCTGGCAAGAATCGCCGTGGATCCCGCTGGTGGTAGAAAAACTGGTGTCGGCACACAGTAAAAACCTGACCGGTTTTTGGATCATGCCAGACACCGGCTTCAGCTTTGAAGACGCGGATTTGCAATAAGCAACGCAGGGAGTGGAATGCTTAATTACGTTATCAAACGCTTACAGGGGTTGATTCCAACGCTGTTTATCGTCTCGGTGCTGGTGTTTTTATTTGTGCATATGCTGCCCGGCGATCCGGCGCGATTGATTGCCGGGCCCGAAGCTGATGCGCAGGTTATAGAACTGGTGCGTCAGCAGCTGGGGTTGGATCAGCCGCTGTATCACCAGTTCTGGCACTATATCAGCAATGCTGTGCAGGGGGATTTTGGCCTGTCGATGGTGTCGCGTCGTCCGGTTGCCGATGAGATTGCCAGCCGCTTTATGCCAACGCTGTGGCTGACCATAACCAGTATGGTCTGGGCGGTGATATTTGGTATGGCGGCGGGAATTATCGCCGCCGTCTGGCGTAATCGTTGGCCGGATCGATTGAGTATGACCATTGCGGTGTCGGGGATCTCGTTTCCGGCATTTGCTCTGGGGATGCTTTTAATTCAGGTATTCTCCGTTGAACTGGGCTGGCTGCCTACCGTGGGAGCAGACAGTTGGCAGCACTACATTTTACCCTCCCTGACGCTCGGCGCGGCAGTGGCCGCCGTGATGGCGCGCTTTACCCGCGCGTCGTTTGTCGACGTTTTAAGCGAAGATTATATGCGTACCGCGAGGGCGAAAGGGGTGAGCGAAACCTGGGTTGTCCTCAAACACGGGCTACGCAACGCGATGATCCCGGTAGTGACCATGATGGGCTTACAGTTTGGCTTTTTGCTCGGTGGTTCTATCGTGGTGGAGAAAGTTTTCAACTGGCCCGGACTTGGACGCTTACTCGTTGACTCCGTAGAAATGCGCGATTACCCGGTGATTCAGGCGGAAATTCTGCTTTTCTCGCTGGAATTTATTCTTATCAACTTAGTGGTGGATGTGCTTTACGCCGCCATTAACCCGGCTATCAGGTACAAGTAAGGATGCGACTATTTAACTGGCGACGTCAGGCGGTGTTAAACGCCATGCCACTGGTCAAACCTGACCAGGTACGTACACCGTGGCATGAATTCTGGCGACGATTTCGCCGTCAGCATATGGCGATGACCGCCGCATTGTTCGTTATTTTATTGATTGTGGTGGCTATTTTTGCACGCTGGATCGCTCCCTATGACGCCGAAAATTATTTTGATTATGACAATCTGAATAACGGACCTTCTTTGCAGCACTGGTTTGGCGTCGATTCACTGGGGCGTGACATTTTCAGCCGTGTCCTGGTTGGTGCGCAAATCTCGCTGGCGGCGGGCGTGTTTGCCGTGTTTATCGGTGCGGCGATCGGGACGTTGCTGGGCTTGCTGGCTGGATATTATGAAGGCTGGTGGGATCGGCTGATCATGCGCATTTGCGATGTGCTGTTTGCCTTCCCGGGTATTTTACTGGCGATCGCTGTTGTTGCGGTGTTGGGAAGCGGCATTGCTAACGTGATTATCGCAGTCGCCATTTTTTCCATCCCCGCGTTTGCCCGACTGGTGCGCGGCAACACGCTGGTGTTGAAACAGCAAACCTTTATTGAGTCAGCACGCAGTATTGGTGCCAGCGATATGACCATTTTATTGCGTCATATCTTGCCTGGGACCGTCTCGTCTATCGTGGTGTTTTTCACCATGCGCATTGGCACCTCGATTATCTCTGCCGCCAGCCTGTCATTTCTCGGCCTCGGTGCTCAACCGCCGACACCAGAGTGGGGAGCAATGCTCAATGAGGCACGAGCGGATATGGTTATCGCGCCGCATGTCGCTATTTTTCCGGCCCTGGCTATTTTTCTGACCGTACTGGCGTTCAATTTGTTGGGCGATGGTTTACGCGATGCGCTGGATCCGAAAATTAAAGGATAGTTACGTTTGAATATTGCTTGAAAGGGTAATCACCTCACAGGAAATTATTGCCCTAAGCAAGTGTTGTAACTTTCTGCTGATTTTGTAGAATCGGGTAATTTGGTTAAAAAGCCGCAGCAAGGGACTATTTTTGCAGCGGCACAGCGTTCAGACAGTTATTTTGTTAAATGTATTAACATGCTGAGTTTATACGAAAAGATAAAGATAAGGCTGATAATTTTATTTTTATTGGCAGCACTGTCATTTATTGGTCTTTTTTTCATCATTAACTATCAACTGGTATCGGAACGCGCGGTAAAACGTGCCGATAGCCGCTTTGAACTTATTCAGAAAAACGTTGGCTATTTCTTTAAAGATATTGAACGTTCGGCCCTGACATTAAAGGACTCACTGTATTTATTAAAAAATACAGAGGAGATTCAACGCGCCGTGATTCTGAAAATGGAAATGATGCCATTTTTAGACTCGGTGGGACTGGTACTTGATGATAATAAATATTATCTCTTTTCACGGAGGGCGAATGATAAAATCGTTGTTTATCATCAGGAACAAGTAAATGGACCGCTTGTCGACGAGTCAGGGCGGGTTATTTTTGCCGATTTTAACCCATCGAAACGACCGTGGTCGGTGGCTTCAGATGACTCTAACAACAGCTGGAATCCGGCATACAATTGCTTTGATCGTCCGGGTAAAAAATGTATCTCTTTTACGCTACGTATCAACGGCAAAGATCACGATTTGTTAGCGGTAGATAAAATTCATGTCGATTTAAACTGGCGGTATCTGAACGAGTATCTTGATCAAATCAGCGCTAATGATGAAGTTCTATTTTTGAAACAAGGTCATGAGATCATTGCCAAGAATCAACTCGCTCGTGAAAAACTGATTATTTATAATAGCGAAGGTAATTATAATATTATTGATTCTGTCGATACGGAGTATATTGCAAAGACATCAGCAGTGCCAAATAATGCATTGTTCGAAATCTATTTTTATTATCCTGGCGGTAATTTATTGAACGCCTCAGATAAACTTTTTTATCTGCCGTTTGCGTTCATTATTATCGTATTGCTGGTGGTTTATTTAATGACCACTCGTGTGTTCCGTCGGCAATTTTCTGAAATGACAGAGCTGGTTAATACGCTGGCATTTTTGCCCGACTCAACGGATCAAATCGAGGCTCTGAAAATTCGCGAAGGCGATGCGAAAGAGATTATCAGCATTAAAAATTCGATCGCGGAAATGAAAGATGCCGAAATTGAACGGTCAAATAAATTGCTCTCACTGATCTCTTACGATCAGGAAAGCGGTTTTATTAAAAATATGGCGATTATTGAGTCCAACAATAATCAGTATCTGGCTGTGGGGATCATCAAACTGTGTGGTCTGGAAGCCGTGGAAGCGGTGTTTGGTGTTGATGAACGCAATAAAATCGTCAGGAAATTGTGTCAGCGAATTGCCGAAAAATATGCGCAATGCTGCGATATCGTGACATTCAATGCCGATCTCTATTTACTTCTGTGCCGGGAAAATGTACAGACATTTACCCGTAAAATAGTGATGGTAAACGATTTTGACAGCAGCTTTGGCTACCGTAATCTGCGCATCCATAAGTCTGCCATTTGTGAACCTTTGCAGGGGGAAAACGCCTGGAGTTACGCAGAAAAACTGAAACTGGCGATTTCCAGTATCCGTGACCATATGTTCTCAGAGTTTATTTTCTGTGATGACGCGAAACTCAACGAAATAGAAGAGAATATCTGGATTGCGCGTAATATTCGCCATGCAATGGAAATTGGCGAACTATTCCTGGTCTATCAACCGATCGTTGATATTAACACCCGCGCCATTCTGGGCGCGGAGGCGTTGTGCCGTTGGGTGTCTGCGGAGCGGGGGATCATTTCACCGCTGAAGTTCATTACCATTGCTGAAGATATCGGGTTTATCAATGAGCTGGGTTATCAGATTATTAAAACGGCAATGGGTGAATTCAGACATTTTAGTCAGCGTGCGTCGCTGAAGGATGATTTCTTACTGCATATTAATATTTCGCCATGGCAGTTAAACGAACCGCACTTTCATGAGCGTTTTACCACCATCATGAAAGAAAATGGCCTGAAGGCGAACAGCCTCTGTGTTGAGATCACTGAAACCGTGATCGAGCGAATTAATGAACATTTTTATCTCAATATTGAACAACTGCGTAAACAAGGGGTACGGATATCGATTGATGACTTTGGCACCGGTTTGTCAAACCTGAAACGTTTTTATGAAATTAATCCAGATAGCATAAAGGTGGACTCGCAATTTACCGGCGATATTTTCGGTACTGCGGGAAAAATTGTGCGCATTATTTTCGACCTGGCACGCTATAACCGGATCCCGGTGATTGCGGAAGGCGTAGAGAGCGAAGACGTTGCGCGCGAATTAATCAAATTAGGATGTGTTCAGGCTCAGGGGTATCTGTACCAGAAACCCATGCCATTCTCCGCCTGGGATAAAAGTGGAAAATTAGTAAAAGAGTAGTTTACGTATGTCCAGAATCAATAAGTTCGTACTTACAGTCAGTCTGCTGATTTTTATCATGATTTCAGCAGTTGCCTGCGGGATCTACACTCAAATGGTAAAGGAACGGGTGTATGGCCTGAAACAGTCCGTTATTGATACTGCTTTTGCGGTGGCAAATATTGCTGAATATCGGCGTAGCGTGGCAATTGATCTTATCAACACGCTAAATCCCACGGAGGAACAGCTGTTGGTTGGCTTACGCACAGCTTACGCTGACTCGGTTTCACCCTCTTACTTGTACGATGTCGGTCCTTATCTGATTTCCAGTGACGAATGTATTCAGGTAAAGGAGTTCGAGAAAAATTATTGTGCAGATATTATGCAGGTTGTGAAGTATCGACATGTCAAAAATACAGGGTTTATCTCTTTTGACGGTAAAACCTTCGTCTATTACCTCTATCCGGTAACTCACAATCGTAGTCTGATATTTTTGCTTGGTCTGGAGCGTTTTTCTTTACTGTCAAAATCTCTGGCGATGGATAGCGAGAACCTGATGTTCTCTCTGTTTAAGAACGGTAAACCGGTGACCGGTGATGAATTTAATGCTAAAAACACCATTTTCACCGTTTCGGAAGCGATGGAGCACTTTGCCTATTTGCCGACCGGATTGTACGTATTTGCGTATAAAAAAGATGTTTATTTGCGGGTTTGTACATTGATCATTTTCTTTGCCGCATTGGTGGCAGTGATATCGGGTGCCAGTTGCCTCTATCTGGTACGCAGAGTGATTAATCGTGGTATTGTGGAGAAAGAAGCCATTATTAATAACCATTTTGAACGCGTACTGGATGGCGGGCTTTTCTTTTCGGCTGCCGATGTCAAAAAACTCTACAGTATGTATAACTCGGCGTTCCTGGACGACCTGACCAAAGCAATGGGCAGAAAATCCTTTGACGAAGATTTAAAAGCGCTGCCGGAAAAAGGCGGTTATTTGTGCCTGTTTGACGTCGATAAATTCAAAAATATTAACGACACCTTCGGTCATTTGCTGGGCGATGAAGTGTTGATGAAAGTGGTGAAAATCCTTAAATCACAGATCCCGGTAGATAAAGGTAAAGTCTACCGCTTCGGCGGTGACGAATTTGCGGTGATTTATACTGGCGGCACGCTGGAAGAGTTGCTATCGATACTAAAAGAAATCGTTCATTTCCAGGTGGGAAGCATTAATTTAAGCACCAGTATCGGTGTAGCGCATTCAAATGAATGTACTACCGTCGAACGCTTGAAAATGCTGGCGGATGAGCGACTGTATAAGAGTAAGAAAAACGGCAGGGCTCAGATTAGCTGGCAGTAGAATTAGAATAGTGTTAGTACCCCTGAATCAAGGGGTACTAATGAATGTGGTAAATCATTTGCAAACATTTTACTTTGCAAAAACTTCCGGCCCTTTTATTGCCAATGTATTCAAAATACGTAGTGCCGGGCCGCTCGGTTTTATTTCATTACGTTCCCATTTCGAGACACTTTCTTTTGACATTCCCATTGTATGTGCCAGCACGGATTGTGACATGCCGTATCGGGTGCGGATGGCTTTGATCTCTTCACCCGTCATTGATTTGACTTTGGCTATACGGGCGCTGACTTCACGGGCTTTGACCATGACGGCAATGGCATCAACCTCACTATCAGACATCAGGCCCAATGCATTCAGTTCCTTTGCATCTTCCAGCATCATTTGTAATTTATCGCTCATTTTTCACCTCAATCAAGAAGCCAGTTTCGATCAAATCCTCTATTTGCTTATTGCTAAAGGCCAGAAATGCATTTGCCATTTTTTTGTAGGCTGCCAGTTCATCATCTTCGATTTCTTTGGTTCCTTTACTGCTTAGACCACTCTTGGACCAACCATCATAAAAAAACACATGATTTGCTGATTTAAAAAAGATAATTGTTCTGGCTCCACCACTCTTTCCTTGTTGGAGGGGTAACCGTTTTTTGATGACACCGCTACCTAAATCAGCCTCCCATATGCCTTGCATCACTTCTTCAGCGGCAGCCATGAGAACTTTATCGTGAATACCAAGTTTTTTCGTGCTTTGGCTGAATCGCCTTGCCTTATACACACCCATACATCCATCCTTGTGGTAATGTTTACTATAGTAACCATTACGCTTATTTCAAGTAATTGCGATCAAAACTTTAATTTGGTGTGAAAAAGTGAGAGTTGCCTCGAGTACGATTCATTTTTCTCGATTTATGCGTCAGGGGATTTTGTGCGTAAGGGTAGGACATCGGGAAGGGTAGTAGAGGCAGATCGAAGAACAATATCCTTGTTAGATCTGCCTTTAGATTAATTAAACCCGGCTACCCCACAAATCGTACTCATCGGCGTGCTCGACTTTCACACGCAGGATATCACCCGGCTTAACGTTGGTTTCACCATTGAGATAAACCGCGCCGTCGATTTCCGGTGCATCTGCCATGCTGCGACCAATCGCGCCTTCTTCGTCCACTTCGTCGATAATCACCAGAATTTCACGGCCCACTTTCTCTTGCAGGCGCTCGGCGGAAATCTGCTGCTGCAGCTGCATGAAACGGTTCCAGCGTTCTTCTTTAACTTCTTCCGGAACCTGGTCAGGCAGGGCATTGGCGTCTGCACCTTCAACCGGGCTGTATTTAAAGCAGCCAACGCGATCCAGACGCGCTTCTTTCAGGAAGTCGAGTAGCATCTGGAAATCTTCTTCTGTCTCGCCAGGGAAGCCGACAATAAAGGTTGAGCGTAGGGTCAGTTCCGGGCAGATTTCGCGCCACTGTTTGATGCGCGCCAGTTGGCGATCTACAGAACCCGGACGCTTCATCAGTTTGAGAATGCGCGGGCTGGCGTGCTGCAACGGAATGTCCAGATACGGCAGGATTTTGCCTTCTGCCATCAGTGGGATGACGTCGTCCACATGCGGATAAGGGTAAACGTAGTGCAGACGTGTCCAGATCCCCAGTTTCGATAACTGTTCGCACAGGCTGACCATGCTGGTTTTTACCGGCTCGCCGTTGTGGAAGCCAGTACGATGTTTAACATCAACGCCATAGGCGGAAGTATCCTGCGAGATCACCAGAATCTCTTTAACGCCCGCATCTACCAGACGTTTCGCTTCACTTAACACTTCGCCAATCGGACGGCTCACCAGGTCGCCGCGCATAGACGGAATAATGCAGAAGGTGCAGCGGTGATTACAGCCTTCCGAAATTTTCAGATAGGCATAATGACGCGGCGTCAGTTTCACACCTTGTTCTGGCACCAGGCTCAGGAATGGGTTGTGTTTCGGTTTTGGCACGTAGTGATGAACGTGCTCCAGAACCTGCTCATAGCTATGAGGCCCGGTGATTTCCAGCACTTTCGGGTGGACTTCGCGGATCTGATCTTCTTTTGCCCCCAGACAACCGGTCACAATTACCTTGCCGTTTTCATTCAACGCTTCACCAATGGCTTCCAGTGATTCTTGTACCGCGCTGTCAATAAAGCCGCAGGTGTTGACGATCACCATGTCCGCATCGTCATAGCTCGGTACCACGTCATAACCTTCAGTGCGGAGTTCGGTGAGAATACGCTCTGAATCGACAAGGTTTTTCGGACAGCCAAGGGAAACAAAGCCGATTTTCGGCTGGGGAGTTACTTTGCTCATAGCTTAAAAAATATTCAGTTACAGGAAAGGTCAGGGCAGGGATTCTACAGAGTTCTGGATAAAATTTGTATCGCAATCTCATTCGCTGGCGGAGGCGAAGGAAATGTAAATTTTGTTAATTCGGCGTGAAGAATTGATCCTGGACAGCATTTTGCTCAAAAAAATAGCCATACTATTTAATTGCAACAAGGCTGGAAAGAGGAGGATCGAAGTATGTTCGTTGACAGACAGCGAATCGATCTGCTGAACCGGTTGATCGACGCACGCGTTGACCTCGCTGCATACGTGCAACTGAGGAAGGCAAAAGGATACATGTCCGTCAGCGAAAGCAATCATCTACGAGATAACTTTTTTAAACTGAATCGCGAACTGCACGATAAATCGCTGCGGTTGAATCTTCATCTGGATCAGGAAGAGTGGAGTGCTCTTCATCATGCTGAAGAAGCATTAGCGACAGCCGCAGTATGTTTGATGAGTGGGCACCATGATTGCCCGACTGTTATTACCGTCAACGCCGATAAGCTTGAAAATTGTCTGATGAGCTTAACGCTGAGTATCCAGAGCCTGCAGAAGCACGCCATGCTTGAGAAGGCCTGAAAACTAAGGGGGAGAAAGCGTCTCCCCCTTCATGTTTAAGTTTTTGTAAAAATGAATTTGTTATCTCCTCCACTGACTACGCTTTAAGCCAGAGTCAATCCGGAGGCGTTATGCATCGACAATCCTTTTTCCTTGTGCCCCTTATTTGTCTTTCTTCCGCTCTCTGGGCGGCTCCTGCAACGGTAAATGTCGAAGTACTGCAAGACAAACTCGACCATCCCTGGGCACTGGCCTTTTTACCCGATAATCACGGTATGTTAATCACTCTGCGCGGCGGCGAGTTGCGTCACTGGCAAGCAGGAAAAGGATTATCTGCGCCGCTTTCCGGAGTTCCGGACGTTTGGGCGCACGGGCAGGGCGGCCTGCTGGACGTGGTTTTAGCGCCTGATTTTGCTCAGTCTCGCCGCATCTGGTTAAGTTATTCCGAAGTTGGCGATGATGGCAAAGCCGGAACTGCTGTGGGTTATGGCCGCTTAAGTGATGATCTCTCAAAAGTGACCGACTTCCGCACCGTCTTTCGCCAGATGCCAAAACTGTCTACCGGCAACCATTTTGGCGGGCGGCTGGTATTCGACGGTAAAGGTTATCTTTTTATTGCTCTGGGCGAAAACAATCAGCGCCCGACGGCGCAGGATCTGGATAAATTACAGGGCAAACTGGTGCGTCTGACCGACCAGGGCGAAATCCCGGATGATAATCCTTTTATAAAGGAATCCGGTGCGCGCGCCGAGATCTGGTCTTATGGCATTCGTAATCCGCAAGGAATGGCGATGAATCCGTGGAGTAATGCACTGTGGCTGAATGAACATGGCCCGCGCGGTGGTGATGAAATTAATATCCCGCAAAAAGGCAAAAACTACGGCTGGCCGCTGGCAACCTGGGGAATCAACTATTCAGGCTTTAAGATACCGGAAGCGAAAGGGGAGATCGTCGCCGGGACCGAGCAACCTGTTTTTTACTGGAAAGATTCGCCCGCTGTGAGCGGCATGGCCTTCTATAACAGCGATAAATTCCCCCAGTGGCAGCAAAAATTATTTATTGGCGCGCTGAAAGATAAAGATGTCATTGTGATGAGCGTCAACGGCGACAAAGTGACAGAAGATGGCCGTATTTTAACGGACAGAGGGCAGCGAATTCGTGATGTTCGCACTGGACCCGACGGTTATTTATACGTTCTCACCGACGAGTCCAGTGGGGAATTACTTAAAGTTAGCCCACGCAATTAGCTAACGGGAATCATCACCACTTTGCGCACTGCGGGGCGTTCAGTGAGTTGCTGATACCAGCGTTGCAGATTTGGACGCGGTGTCCAGGTCAGGCCAACGTTAAACAAATTGTAGATGAACGGTGCGATAGCGATATCGCCCACACCAAACTCGTCGCCAGAGAACCATTTTACTTTTGCCAGTTCCGCATCGAGCAGGGCAAACAGGGCGTCGCACTCTTTGCAACTGGCATCAATGGCGGCCTGATCGCGCTCTTCCGGTGGTGTTCTGACTAATCCCATCAGGATCCCGCGATGAGCATTACTGAGCGTCTGGTTTGCCCAGTCCATCCATTTTTCCGCTTCCGCACGACGTGCCGGTGAGTCGATCCACAGGCGTTTTTGCCCGTACTGTGCCGCCAGATAGCGGACAATGGCGTTTGATTCCCAAAGAATGAGATCACTTTCGTCGTCACGCAACAACGGCACCAGCCCGTTAGGGTTCATCGCCAGAAAATCAGCATCGTGATTTATCCCAAACTCACGGCCCGCGAGAATTTGCTCATAAGGTAGTTCCAGTTCTTCGAGCGTCAGCAATACTTTTTTTACGTTAGTTGAATTATTCCGACCCCACAGCGTAATCATACTCACCCCTTTTCCGACAGGCAGCCACAGGCTGAACAGGACTCCGATGGTGAAGTAAAGTTAACTTTTAAGCAACAGCTGGCAAAAAAATGACACCAGAAGCAGCGAAGCGGCAGGATATTGCATAAACTTTAAAAACTTTACCAACTTACGGTTTCTTTAAGTTTGTGTGTGCGTTATTAATCACCGAACTTATCATACGGCGATATAACGTATTTTTTTTGAATGGATACTCGGGTGGCATTTATGACGCAATACTCCTCTCTCCTTCGTGGTCTTGCAGCGGGTTCTGCATTTTTATTCCTTTTTGCCCCAACGGCATTCGCGGCGGAACAAACCGTTGAAGCGCCGAGCGTGGATGCGCGTGCATGGATTTTAATGGATTACGCCAGCGGTAAAGTGCTGGCAGAAGGCAACGCGGATGAGAAACTGGATCCCGCGAGCCTGACTAAAATCATGACCAGCTATGTGGTTGGGCAGGCGCTTAAGGCCGATAAGATTAAACTCACCGATATGGTGACGGTCGGTAAAGATGCCTGGGCGACGGGAAATCCGGCACTGCGTGGTTCATCGGTAATGTTCCTCAAACCGGGCGATCAGGTTTCGGTGGCAGACTTGAACAAAGGTGTGATTATCCAGTCCGGTAATGACGCCTGTATTGCGCTGGCCGATTACGTTGCCGGGAGCCAGGAGTCATTTATTGGTTTGATGAATGGTTATGCCAAAAAACTGGGTCTGACCAACACTACCTTCCAGACGGTGCACGGTCTGGATGCGCCGGGGCAGTTCAGTACCGCGCGCGATATGGCATTGCTGGGCAAAGCATTGATCCACGATGTGCCGGAAGAGTACGCCATTCATAAAGAGAAAGAGTTCACCTTCAACAAAATTCGTCAGCCTAACCGTAACCGTCTGCTGTGGAGCAGCAATCTGAATGTTGATGGCATGAAGACAGGAACCACGGCAGGCGCGGGATATAATCTGGTTGCTTCGGCTACCCAGGGCGATATGCGTTTAATCTCCGTAGTGCTGGGGGCGAAAACCGACCGTATCCGTTTTAATGAGTCTGAGAAATTATTGACCTGGGGTTTCCGCTTCTTTGAAACTGTGACGCCAATTAAACCTGATGCCACCTTTGTGACTCAGCGCGTCTGGTTTGGTGATAAGAGCGAAGTGAATCTCGGGGCAGGCGAAGCGGGCTCCGTGACCATACCGCGTGGGCAGCTGAAAAACCTGAAAGCGAGTTATACGTTAACGGAACCGCAGCTTACCGCACCGCTGAAAAAAGGTCAGGTTGTCGGGACCATTGATTTCCAGCTTAACGGTAAATCCATTGAGCAGCGTCCGCTGATCGTGATGGAAAATGTGGAAGAGGGCGGATTCTTTGGTCGGGTGTGGGATTTCGTGATGATGAAATTCCATCAGTGGTTCGGCAGCTGGTTCTCTTAATCTTCTGATAACCGGATGGCGCGAAACGTCATCCGGTTATACGTCATTAATACATCAACTTAATGCGCTGCGTCTGCGCGTACTTCACATACTCATCTTCCGGGCAACAATCGCTCACCACAATATCAAAGCGTTTCAGGTCACCCATGCGCGCCGGACGCACCTTGCCAAATTTACTGTGGTCGACAACCAGCACATGCTTTTGCGCCATCGACATGGCCCAGTGTTTTACCGGCAACTCTTCAAGATTAAAACAGGTAGCGCCTTTACTGACATGCACGCCCGCCGCAGAATAAAAAGCGATATCCGGGCAAAAATTATTCAGCGTTTGCTGAAAATCGATGGGTTTGAAAATGGCGTTGCTGGCGTGAAATTCACCACCGCAAAGAAACGCGCGGCAATGGGGTTTCTCTTTCAGCGCCAGAAAGGTATTTAGCGAATAACAAACGGCGGTAAAAGGGATTTCATTATCAATCGCTTCAATAATCCACGGCGTGGTGGTGCCACAGTCAAAAAAGAGGGTCTGATCGGGTTCTACCAGCGTCGCAGCCAGTTTTGCCGCCCGGCGTTTTTCTTCCACCAGGCGGGATTTTTGATCGCTTAACAGGTAATGGCTGGCACTGCGCGGTTCCAGAACAATATAGCCGCCGAGCAAAACGACGGGCGCACTGTGGTTGTTCAGATCGCGACGAATCGTCATCTCCGAAACCCCAAGCAGGGCGGCGGCGTCTTTAAGATGTAACTTATCGCTGCGTTTTAATTCTTGCAGCAGCTGCCCGATACGCTCTTCGCGACGTGTTTCCATAATCCCTCTGAATAGTTATTGAAGCGAGCCGCTCAATACTACACTTTTTAGCAGAGATCAGTCACGCACCCAGCCTTTGCGGATCGGTAATGCAAAACAGACGCGATACCACGATTGCAGACGTTGATAGAGTTTATGCCCCATCGCTTGCCAGATAATCTGGGCACTAAGGCAGCCAATCATACCTGCCAGCAATCCACCGAGCATATCCAGCGGCCAGTGGACGCCAAGATAAACGCGCGACCAGGCAATGACGACGGCCAGCACCATTAAAAGTGAGCCGGACCACAGGCGATGCCAGCATAAAAATGCCAGTGCAAAGGTGAAAATCACCGTACCGTGATCGCTTGGGAATGAGTCATCCGCCGCATGATGCAGGAAGTTATAGCCGATATTTTCGACAAAGGGTCGGTCGTGCGGAAAAAGATGTCCCATCGTCCAGGACACAAACAGGCTGACCGCCAGCGCGATAGCGATTTTTATCACCAGTTGCCGTTGTGCTGTAAGCCCCCACAACCAAAGTACCACGGCCAGCAACGGCACCACGGTAATCAAATCTTTAGCAATAAAAATCGCCAACGAGATCATCCACGGAGCCGAGTCTGGCGTCGCGTTAATAAGAGAGAATAGAGAGAGATTCAAATTTTCCAGCATAACTTCCCGACGCAAAGTGATTAAAAGGGAGCCAATACAGGCAAGTCGTTGAGAATAAAGTGCAGGTTAAACTGGGTAAAGCGGCATCGTCTTATTTCCCTCAAGCGGCCTGTTTACGGTGGGTGATTGTAACGGGCATAGGTTAAATAAAACTTAAAGAAAGCGTAGCTATACTCGCAATAATGTAAGAATGTGCTTAACCGTGGTTTCAGCTACAAAATTCGCTTTCTCGTTAGCTGCGCTTTTATTAAACTCTGCGCGATTATTATTGGCGAAGAAATTGCATGCAAAATAAATTAGCTTCCGGTGCCAGGCTTGGACGTCAGGCGTTACTTTTCCCTCTCTGTCTGGTGCTTTACGAATTTTCAACCTATATCGGCAACGATATGATTCAACCCGGTATGTTGGCCGTGGTGGAACAATATCAGGCGGGCATTGATTGGGTTCCTACTTCGATGACCGCGTATCTGGCGGGCGGGATGTTTTTACAATGGCTGCTGGGGCCGCTGTCGGATCGTATTGGTCGCCGTCCGGTGATGCTGGCGGGAGTGGTGTGGTTTATCGTCACCTGTCTGGCAATATTGCTGGCGCAAAACATTGAACAATTCACCCTGTTGCGCTTCTTGCAGGGCATAAGCCTCTGTTTCATTGGCGCTGTGGGATACGCCGCAATTCAGGAATCCTTCGAAGAGGCGGTTTGTATCAAGATTACCGCGCTGATGGCGAACGTGGCGCTGATTGCTCCGCTACTTGGTCCGCTGGTGGGCGCGGCGTGGATCCATGTGCTGCCCTGGGAGGGGATGTTTGTTTTGTTTGCCGCATTGGCAGCGATCTCCTTTTTCGGTCTGCAACGAGCCATGCCTGAAACCGCCACGCGTATAGGCGAGAAACTGTCACTGAAAGAACTCGGTCGTGACTATAAGCTGGTGCTGAAGAACGGCCGCTTTGTGGCGGGGGCGCTGGCGCTGGGATTCGTTAGCCTGCCATTGCTGGCGTGGATCGCCCAGTCGCCGATTATCATCATTACCGGCGAGCAGTTGAGCAGCTATGAATATGGCTTGCTGCAAGTGCCTATTTTCGGGGCGTTAATTGCGGGTAACTTGCTGTTAGCGCGTCTGACCTCGCGCCGCACCGTACGTTCGCTGATAATTATGGGCGGCTGGCCGATTATGATTGGTCTGTTGGTCGCTGCTGCGGCAACGGTTATCTCATCGCACGCGTATTTATGGATGACTGCCGGGTTAAGTATTTATGCTTTCGGTATTGGTCTGGCGAATGCGGGACTGGTGCGATTAACCCTGTTTGCCAGCGATATGAGTAAAGGTACGGTTTCTGCGGCGATGGGAATGCTGCAAATGCTGATCTTTACCGTTGGTATTGAAATCAGCAAACATGCCTGGCTGAACGGGGGCAACGGACAGTTTAATCTCTTCAACCTTGTCAACGGAATTTTGTGGCTGTCGCTGATGGTTATCTTTTTAAAAGATAAACAGATGGGAAATTCTCACGAAGGGTAAAAAAATGCCTGACTGCTTTGTGCGATCAGGCATTCTCGAATTAATGGTGATGGTCGTCAATCTGGTGTTCGATAACCATCCCTTCACCTACGCTGGCAAGATGGCGAGCATAAGGATGCGGGCGGTAAGCCGGAGCTGGCGCAGGAGCCACATAGACGGTTTGCGGCACAGTCGCGACGCTGACCGCTTGTGGAACGCTGACTGAATCAGGAACTACAACCACTTTGTATCCACTCGGCACATCGACGGTGACACTTTGCGCCATCGCCACACCAGTAAAGCCCATTAAAAGCGCGCCCAACAGTAGACAATTTTTCATAATCATTTCGCCTGAAATAATGCAGCGGGTTAATTTCCGCGAATTATGCAGCCTTCATTCAGGTATTGTGTTGCCGGGCGTGCTGCCGTTTTTATTGGTCAAATGGCGCTTCGTGTTTAAGCACTTTATCGATCACATCCAGTACGCCTTCACGGTTATTGGAGCCTGCCCGGTATTTTGCCGCTGCGACGACCGCGCTGCCGGCATTTTCCATTGCAAAACTAAAGCCTGCCTGACGCAGCATCTCAATATCGTTACCGCCATCGCCAAAGACCACCACTTCGCTGTCGTCTATTCCCCATAATTTCTGCAGTTGGCGAAGGCCATTGGCTTTATGTACGCCGGGGATAATCAGATCGATGCTGCCGTTGCCGGTGTGGACTGGCACCATAATATCGCCGATGGCCTCATGTAATGCTTTTTGTACTTGTGGAATCAGTTCATCGGAAAGATTCAGGCCAAACTTAAAGAAAATATCTTCTAAGTTGTCAAAGTTATCGACGTATTCCAGACGGTGATAATACATTTCCGCCACCGTTTTCATGGCATCGTCATATTTTTTGAGCGTATAGGCGCTATTTTTTCCGCAGGCAATAATTTCCACTTCCGGGCGCGTCAGCAAATGTTCCACGACAGTAGTAAAGGCATCCTTCGACAGCTCGCCATTAAAAACATCTTTGCCTTCACTCACTACCCAGCCGCCGTTTTCAGCCACAAAGGCAATTTCATTAGCAATTTCAGGGAAGAAAGAGATCAACTGATAATATTGATTCCCGCTGGCGACCACAAAGCGAATGCCTTGTGCTTTCATTTGCTGATACTGAGCCATAAACCGCTCACGGTTATAGGTTTTTTGATCGCTTAAGAAAGTACCATCCATGTCTACCGCAATTAATTTAATGCTCATCAACTATTCTCCATCGCCGTCTGCGTTTTGGTATCGGGTTTGGCGACGGCTTTCGCGACAATAGCCGCGAGAATAACCAGCGCCAGTACAACCAGCATTGCACTACGTAATCCATAATGTTCGCCGAGATAGCCCAGCAGCGGCGGCCCGACGAGGAAAGCCAGATAACCGGTCGTTGCTACCACACTGACGCGGGTTGGTGCATCGGGGCCGGTATCGCTGGCGGCAGAAATGGTCAGCGGGAAGCCCAGCGAGGCACCCATTCCCCAGAGTACAACAGACACCCCAGCGACCCAGGCGCTATCGACAAAAATAATCAGCCCAATACCCAACGCCCCCATTAGCGCACTGGCCCGAACCACGGCAACGCGACTGTAACGGTCGATGAACCAACCGCCAGTGAAGCGTCCAACGGTCATCCCCAGGGTAAAACCGGCATAAATCAGCGAGCCGGAAGTGGGGCTAAAACCGTGACCGTCAACCATTAATAAGGGTAACCAGTCGTTGGCAGAACCTTCGGCAAAGGCCATCGCCAGCACCACAACACCAATCAGCAGCAACTGGATATCGCGATAAAAAGGTACGCCTTTTTCGCCATGCTGGGTGCCATCGGCAGCATTTTTGCCCGTACCGTCAGGGATTGCCTGAATGGCGATATAAATAGGCGCGATACCTACCAGCGCCGCCAATAAAATGTGCACCGTTGCCGGAACGCCAAAGGCCGTCAGTGCCATCCCGACACCAGCGCCTGCCAGCGTGCCCAGGCTATAAAAACCGTGCATCATCGGCAAAACCGTTTTATTCATTTCTCGCTCAACGGCGGCACCTTCAACGTTTATCGCCACTTCCGCAGAACCAAAACTTGCCCCAAAGACGCCGAGACCAACGGCAAAGAGCAGGGGCGATGTCAGCCAGAGTGCCAGACTTAATATCATCATCCCGATCAATGCGCAGGACATCGTGACCAGGATGACATTACGTGTCCCAAAGCGTTTCACTAACCACGCCGAGCAGAGAATACCGCTCATCGAACCGATCGACAGACCAAAGAGAACACCGCCCATTTCAGCGATCGAGACAGAGAGAATATCGCGGATAGCAGGCGTACGGGTTGCCCAGGACGCCATTAACAGGCCTGGCAAAAAGAAGAACATAAACAGCGCCCAGGTTCGGCGTTTCAATGCATTACGTGAAGAATTTACGGTCATAGATCACGTCAAAATAAGAAGAGGGAAGACAACATTAGCAAGGTTGTGTACATTTGTACACAATTGCAGACAGAGGAAATGACATGCGTCGCGCTAACGATCCGCAACGGCGAGAAAAAATTATCCAGGCCACGCTGGAGGCGGTGAAACTTTACGGAATACATGCTGTTACGCACCGCAAAATTGCTACCCTTGCCGGGGTACCGTTGGGATCGATGACCTACTATTTTTCAGGAATTGATGAGTTGTTGCTGGAGGCGTTCAGCAGTTTTACTGAGATTATGTCCCGGCAATATCAGGCATTTTTTAGCGATGTTAGTGATGCTCAAGGCGCATGCCAGGCTATCACCGATATGATCTACAGCTCACAGGTTGCAACGCCGGATAATATGGAGCTGATGTACCAGCTCTACGCGCTGGCTAGCCGAAAACCGCTATTAAAAACGGTAATGCAAAACTGGATGCAGCGCAGTCAGCAAACGCTCGAACAATGGTTTGAACCCGGAACCGCCCGCGCGCTTGATGCGTTTATTGAGGGGATGACGCTGCATTTTGTCACCGACCGTAAGCCGCTATCGCGCGAGGAGATTTTGAGGATGGTTGAGAGGGTTGCAGGGTAGTAGATAAATTTTAGATAACAAAAAACCCATTTATGTAAACGGGTTAATGAAAACAATAAGTTAGAGTAAAAACAATAAGTTGGGTTGGTGGTCAGTGGTGGTTATTACGGGGTAATGCCAACCGCTGCCGCCACTTTGTCGCCACTTGTTTTACCTTAGACGCCATGGGCCTTTTTCTTCAACCTGCTCGACTAAACCTTCGTCTTCTAGTTCACGCAATAACGCAACAACCCAATATTGTTGGTTCGAACTTGTTGCTTTTCGTTTTTCTCCCCAATCTAGGCCACTAAGGCGAAATACTTCAGCTTGTTTAACCCCTTTACCGTTTTTTTGACCATCTGGGTGAGTTCTGAGTACGGATAAAGCCAATTCTTTGGCTTTGTTGCGTAGCTCAGCTCCCTGATGCTGTAACTCATTCATTGGTCGTGCTCCATGTGAAAGAAAAAAGAATATTAGCTCAATAGGGCAGAACACGCATTTTCAAACAGTTGCTGTTGATGTTGGTAGTGTAGCCAGCGGATTAAACCGTAATGCAGTTTCCAGGTGATCCGGTGCCAGATGTGCGTAACGCATGGTCATTTTTATGTCGTGATGTCCGAGGATTTTTTGCAAAGCAAGGATATTTCCACCCGACATCATGAAATGCGCCGCAAACGTATGGCGCAGAACGTGTGTCAGTTGACCGCGAGGGAGTACGATGGACGTTTTTTCCATCACGGATAAAAATTGAAAATAGCAGTCTGTGAAGAAATTGAACCCATCAAGCGCCATGATCTCTTCGTAAAGGTCTTTACTGATAGGGATGCTTCTGTTTTTCTTCCCCTTCGTTCTTACAAAGGTAATTCGGTATTTGGTCACCTGTGAGCGGGTAAGATTTACGGCTTCACGCCAACGTGCGCCTGTGCTTAAGCATATCTTAACTACCAGTGCCAGAATTGGGTCCTGACGTTTGCAATCAGCCAGCAATTCAACAATCTGCTCATGGGTAAGCCATGCCATCTCTTTTTCTGCGATGGTGAATTTTCGCATGTTCTCCAGTGGGTTCGGATACGACCATTCGCCCAGGCGGGATAGTTCGCTAAAAACACTACTTAGATAGCTTTGCTCCAGGTTAATGGTGACCGGGCTTGCTCCTTTCTTCCATTTCTCGCTGAAGTAGATCTCACCTGTCAGGCGTTTATCTCGATAGTGGGCAAACATTTTAGATGTGAGATCAGTTGCAAGGGGATTGCCCAGAGCGTCAACCATCAACAGCAGTTTGTCATAGACATGCTGGCCAGCTGTCAGAGATTTACCATGTAGTTTGAACCATAGTTCAACCACGTCTTTCAGTGTTCGACGATCCACTGATTCGCCCAGCCAGGGCTTTGCTTCGGTTTCTTCCATCGTGTGACGCTCAAAAGCCAGAGCTTCGCCTTTGGTGGCGAATTGTTTACGCACACGACGTCCGCTACGTCCGGCGGGGTAACATTCGCAAAGCCATTTTCCTGTGGTGAGTTTTCGTACTGCCATAAAAAGCCCTCATGTCAGAGGGCTAAATTTAACTGTATGTTTGACCAGTGGTCAATGTATGTAAATATTAAATCATACGTCAGGGGTAATCCAGTCGACTAAAGCCTCAATACTTTCGAAATCTGCACAGATATCTGAAAGAGGTTGTGTATCTGCTTTTGTTTTGAAATCAGCCCATACTGATTCATTTTTTTCTGTAAGACCCAAATGGTTTTCTATCGAACCATTTAGCCAAATCCAAATATTTGCATTTCTCAGTTTTGCGGCTAATGATGACAAAAATTCTCTGGCGCCGGGCTTTTGAGACATAATAGCAAATGCTTCAGCTGCGGTAGTGTTACTACCCCTTGTAGGCAAACCGGATCCATCGAGAGTGCATTCTCCATTAGCATGCATACTTCTCAAGATTTCTTTTAGTCGTAAAATATCCTCGTCATTATGTTCTAAGAAGTTGTTCCTTATTGCACCGCGGAACGCAAAATCTAAATCAACAATTGCTTTTGTAGGTATATCCATTGAATTTAGAATTTGCATCGTTTTAGATATACTTTCAACGGACCCTGTTTCAATTAGTGCTATTTGCATCTGACCTAATGTTTTATTTTTAACTTTGTTAAAAATAAATGGGAGCAGAGTAGTCTCTGTTTTACCTTCTGTTAGTATTACATTGTTAGCAAACAAAACTTTTGAAGACTGTGTTAATGAAAATAAATGGGTTGCTTGTGCTGGTCGTTGTTCGATTACTTTATTGACTGCTTCTTTTAATGTTAATCTGCAATGAGTGCCACGCTGACTGTTTTTTCTGATTAACACAGTGTCTTTTGCTAAGTCAGAGGTAATCATTTGAGATGAATGGGTAGAGAAAATTATTTGATATCCATGATGAGATAGTGTTTTTAGAGATTCTCTAATTTGTTCGATAGCAAATGGGTGAAGATATAACTCAGGTTCATCTATTAACAGTAGAGTAGTTGTTTTAATATCATCACCGTTGGTTATATCAGCTAAATGTCTTATTAGAGCCATCTGAATCGAACGCTGTGTGCCATGACCATAAGAAGAACAGTCACGAGCAATGCCGGGAAATGAATCTTCATATACTTTTACAGTCCCTGATTTAAATATATCCTTGAAGTCAGGGAGTTCGAAGTGTAGTTTTAAACTTATCCCAGGGAAGAAATCAGCAACTTTACTACTTATTGAATCATCAATATCATTGAGGTCCGATATTCGTTTATTACCGGTTGCAGTCATTCTTCTATTAACGGCATTTAAATGGCTTAGTATCATTTGAGTGTGCTTCTCTTCTATTTTGCAACTCAATTCTGCCAGCAACTTACCTATTGTAGTTCCTGTTTTTGATTTTGAAGAATCATCCGCTGCATTTTCCATTGCACCTATACGTATTGGGTCTGGAAATAAAGCTTTTATCGCATTCTCAATACCCGTTGGTGATGTTCTGAATTCGTTATTTTCTGGGTTTTTAATTAATAATCTGACGTCTTTTGCACTTTGAGCACCAACAGGCTGTTGACGCTTAAATATCAATACCTCATCAATAATGTAGGGTGAAATTCTAGTTCTGTTTTCTTCTGTTAAAGCTGACAAAATATCTTCAGTAATACCCTTAACTGTGCCTATAACTTCTATAGGGTTATCTGGATTAGTATAATCATCAGAGGACAAAAGTTTTTTCTTAAAAAGCCATTCAATAGCATTTAAAATCGTTGACTTACCAGCATTGTTGTAACCGATTAAAGGCGTGAATGAAGAAAAATTGATATCAATATCTTTGCAAGATCTAAAGTTTTTTATAGAAATCTTTGAAAGATGATGATTCATTTTAGACTCCTCCAGTAAGTATTTAAAAGTAATGTCTGCAATGTTATTGTATTGTTAAGATAATGCTGGCTATAATTTGAATATCTTCAATGGAACACTCAAAATCCTTACTCCCACCAGAAACAAGAATTTTGTTCTTAGGTAAACGAGTTAACTCTTTTAAAGATAACTCATTGTCAATTCCTACTAACCATTTTCCATCTCTAATTAGGTGAAATTCTTTATCACATATGACATGTTTTTCTCCATTGCTTACAAACATCAAGCTGCTAGTTTCTTGCTTCGGAAGTAGACACCGATCCATGGATAAAAAACCTGACTCGACAAGCACGCCATTGACCAAATTGAACTTATTTAAAATTACAGTGTTTTCTTCTTGTGAACTATTTGGTGTTTCGATTCCTGTAACTAGCCAGGCGAGATCCGCTTTGGTTTCTAATGCGCATTTAATCACCCAATCCGCAGGGAAAGAATCTCGCATGTATCGTGTGGCTAATGTGCTTTTTGAAATACCAAGGTGGTCGGCTAAGGCTTGGCGGGTTTTAAACCCGTAAGCATTAACAATCCTCTCTATCGCGGCTTTTCCTCCGTTAGTAAGCTCAATATGATTCTCAATGCGGCGCTTAAAGGATGATTGATGAGCGTTGCTGTTAAACCCCTCATGTGGGACTGTTTCATCATGTTGTTCCACATAAGGGGGGAAACTTTCTTCTGCATTGTTAGAACCAAAGGCCAGCCATTCTAGGGATGCGCCAGTTTCCATTGAACATATAACAACCCAATCAGCAGGGAAGGTATCGCGTGCATATCTATTAGCCATTGTGCTTTGTGAAATACCAAGATGCTTACAGAAGGCTTGGCGTGATTTGAAACCATAGGCCTTGAGTATCCTCTCAATGACTTTTTGCCCTCCACGATTCTGCATGACCATAGCTTTCAGACTATCTTCAATATGGCGAAATGTGATTTTTTGAGTTGACATATTCTTTATGTGAACCTATTCTCCGTTTTGTGATGTTTTGTCACGATTAATACCGGCTCACCACAAGCCAATAGGAGATGTTGCATCATGACCCCTAACATTTCAATAACTCTGAATACGCCACACGTCACAATTGAGCGTTATAGCGAACTTACTGGTCTTTCTATCGACACCATCAACGATATGCTGGCTGATGGTCGTATCCCTCGCCATCGCCTTCGGAAAGACAAGAAAAGAGAAAAGGTAATGATCAACCTTGCTGCTCTTACCGTTGATGCACTTACTGATTGCAATGTTGTATTCATCTAGTTCCATTTTGGGATGCATCAGGAGTGTCGACTATGTTTGATTACCAAGTTTCCAAACATCCACATTTTGATGAAGCCTGTCGTGCATTTGCATTGCGCCACAACCTGGTGCAACTGGCAGAACGTGCAGGCATGAATGTGCAGATTCTGCGGAACAAGCTGAACCCAGCTCAACCTCATTTATTAACCGCACCAGAAATCTGGTTGCTTACCGATCTGACTGAAGATTCAACGCTAGTAGATGGTTTTCTGGCTCAGATTCACTGCCTGCCATGCGTACCGATTAATGAGGTGGCAAAAGAGAAACTGCCGCATTACGTCATGAGTGCAACTGCAGAGATAGGGCGTGTCGCGGCAGGTGCGGTTTCTGGCGATGTAAAAACCAGTGCAGGCCGTCGTGATGCGATCAGCAGCATTAACTCTGTTACACGACTGATGGCGCTGGCTGCTGTTTCATTGCAGGCCCGTTTACAGGCTAATCCTGCGATGGCGAGTGCAGTTGATACCGTGACTGGCCTCGGTGCTTCATTCGGTTTGCTGTGAGGTGCTTATGCTGACGAAAGAACCATCATTTGCATCGCTGCTGGTAAAACAAAGTCCGGCAATGCACTACGGTCACGGCTGGATCATGGGTGAGGATGGTAAACGCTGGCATCCGTGCCGTTCACAAGATGAATTGCTGGCAGAACTATCTACGAAAAAACGGGGGAACAAATGGCTATTGAAGGCGCTGCGGCGACTGTTCCATTAAGCCCCGGTGAACGCCTGAATGGACTTAATCACATTGCGGAGCTAAGGGCGAAAGTTTTTGGCCTGAATATTGAGTCAGAGCTTGAGCGGTTTATTAAAGATATGCGTGATCCACGGGATATCAATAACGAACAAAATAAACGGGCACTGGCTGCTATATTCTTTATGGCAAAAATTCCAGCTGAACGTCATAGCATCAGCATTAATGAGCTGACCACTGACGAAAAGCGGGAGTTGATTAAAGCAATGAATCATTTTCGTGCAGTGGTGAGCTTATTTCCCAGACGGCTAACCATGCCGAATTAACCAACTAATGAAATTAATGGCGTAAACCCGCCGGGTATCCCTTTATCTAAATTCAGGAGAATTGATTATGCGTAATATTGAAACCCTCACGACTAAAACCGGACCGGATGATGCAGGGCTTAATATTTTACTGACAGAGGCTCGTCTGGAAGAACGCCGGGCAAGGGCTGAAGCAATGGCAGCTCGCCTTGATAGCCTGGCGTGTCATATCACATCCCGCCAGCTAAACCACGTCGAAGCAGCAGAACTACTGCGTGTAACTGCTGAAGCAATCCAGAACGAAGCGCAGGAGATCCACTAATGGCTGATGCAATGGATCTCGTACAGCAGCGCGTTGAAGAAGAACGCCAGCGCCATATCCGTGCTGCTCGTGCCAAAACGCCGGGCGTGTCCCGCGTGCTTTGCATTGAGTGTGAAGCGCCAATTCCGCCAGCACGCCGCCGCGCCATTCCAGGTGTGCAGCTTTGCATTACCTGTCAGGAAATCGCAGAGCTGAAAGGCAAACATTACAACGGAGGTGCTGTATGAGCACCATCCTGAAATGGGCAGGAAATAAAACCGCCATAATGTCCGAACTGAAAAAGTATCTTCCTGCTGGCCCGCGACTGGTTGAACCTTTCGCGGGTTCCTGTGCAGTGATGATGGAGACGGATTATCCCAGCTATCTTGTTGCGGATATTAATCCTGATTTAATCAACCTCTATAAAAAGGTTGCTGCTGATTGTGAGGCGTTTATATCTCGTGCCAGAGCTTTATTTGAGGAAGCAAACAGGGAGGTGGCTTATTACAACATAAGGCAGGAGTTTAATTACTCCACTGAAATTACTGATTTCATGAAAGCGGTATATTTCCTGTATCTCAATCGTCACGGTTACCGTGGTTTATGTCGCTATAACAAGAGCGGGCATTTCAACATTCCCTACGGTAATTATAAAAATCCGTATTTCCCTGAAAAAGAAATTCGCGCATTTGCAGAGAAAGCCCAGCGGGCAACGTTTATCTGCGCCAGCTTTGATGAAACGCTGGCGATGTTGAAGGTGGGGGATGTGGTGTATTGCGATCCGCCTTATGACGGTACGTTTTCCGGCTATCACACTGATGGTTTCACTGAAGATGATCAGTATCACCTGGCATCCATTCTTGAACATCGGTCATCAGAAGGACATCCGGTCATTGTTTCTAACAGTAACACGTCTTTGACCCGGTCCCTTTATCGTAATTTCACTCACCACTACATCAGGGCGAAACGCAGCATCGGCGTTGCAGCGGGGGAGGGAAAATTTGCAACAGAGATGATTGCCACTAAATCTGCTAATTGGTTTAGTGCCGATTTTAGTAGGGGACGTGACTCTACTGTTATTTTCGGGGTGCAAGTGTGAAAGAAATGCACCACGGAATTCATCATTTCCATGGGACGCCTGTCTGGGGAAGTGCTGGCGACGTTCATCGTATTGCGGTGAGCGGAGCTGGCGCTTTCGTCTCCTATGTACGACCAGATCAGATTGCGGCGTCCATTCAGCACGCTCAGGTCGTCGGCATTGATAACGGCGCATTTTCTGCATGGGTGCGTGGGCTAAAAATTAACTGGAGTGATTTTTATAAATGGCTCCTGAACTATTACCACCATCCTAAGGTCGCTTTTTTTGTCATTCCTGATGTTGTGGACGGAGGTGAACGTGACAATGATGCCCTGATAAACGAAGTTCCGAAAATGTTCTACGGGAAGGCAACTCCCGTCTGGCATCTGCACGAGTCAATCGATCGGCTTATCGAGCTATGTCGTGAATGGCCTCGTGTCTGCTTTGGATCGTCTGGTGAATATGCGGCTATCAGAACTGCGCACTGGCATCGTCGTATGCAGGACGCTTTTGAAGCAATTTATTGCCGACACAATTTCAAAACAGCTGTTCATGGTTTGCGCATGCTTGACGGTCGTGTGTTGGGAAATTACCCACTGGCGACTGCCGACAGTACAAATCTTGCCTGCAATGTCCCCAAATTTAATAGCAAATATCCTGAGCTGACGCGGGCTATTCAGGAGGCTGAGTATTCGCGCAATCTGACGGAAAAGGAGCTGAAAGCTGTCATTCTGAAAAACCGTTGCGCAATTTTAAAAGGTGCAATTGAAGCTGTTCGCCCACCTTCAGTTTCTGATTGGCTGTCGAATGGTTTGCAGCCTTCACAGCTCGAACTGGAGATTGCGTAATGAACTACAGCTATTCCTGGAATGCTGAGAAAAAAGCAATCAATCCTTACGTAGAGACAGAAGAGCAATCTTCAGTTTCTGCGCTTTCAAACCTGATCGCTCTGTACGCTGCCGATAACGAGCAGGAACAGCTGCGCCGCGAGGCACTGAGTGATCAGGTCTGGGAGCGTTATTTCTTTAATGAATCCCGTGATCCTGTCCAGCGCGAAATGGAGCAGGATAAGCTCATTAGTCGGGCAAAGCTGGCGCATGAGCAGCAGCGTTTTAATCCAGATATGGTCATTCTGGCGGACGTCAATGCCCAGCCTTCCCATATCAGCAAGCCGCTGATGCAACGTATTGAATACTTCAGCAGCCTGGGCAGGCCAAAGGCTTATTCCCGCTATTTGCGTGAGACGATTAAGCCATGTCTGGAACGGCTGGAGCATGTACGCGACTGTCAGCTATCCACTTCTTTTCGCTTTATGGCAAGCCATGAAGGGCTGGACGGCCTGCTGATCCTGCCTGAAATGAGTCAGGATCAGGTGAAACGCCTGTCCACCCTGGTAGCTGCGCATATGAGCATGTGCCTTGATGCAGCTTGTGGCGATTTGTATGTCACCGATGACGTTAAGCCAGAAGAAATCCGCAAGACATGGGAAAAGGTGGCAGCGGAAACCCTGCGTCTGGATGTCATCCCGCCTGCGTTTGAGCAACTCCGCCGGAAAAGAAACCGCCGTAAACCCGTGCCCTATGAACTCATTCCGGGTTCGCTGGCGCGTATGTTGTGCGCTGACTGGTGGTACCGGAAATTATGGAAGATGCGTTGCGAATGGCGGGAAGAGCAGTTGCGTGCTGTCTGCCTGGTCAGCAAAAAAGCATCTCCCTATGTCAGCTATGAAGCCGTGATGCATAAACGTGAGCAGCGCCGTAAGTCGCTGGAGTTTTTTCGTTCTCATGAACTGGTGAACGAAGACGGCGACACGCTGGATATGGAAGACGTGGTAAACGCCAGCAGCAGCAACCCTGCGCATCGCCGCAATGAGATGATGGCCTGTGTTAAAGGCCTGGAGCTTATCGCGGAAATGCGCGGTGACTGCGCCGTTTTCTACACCATCACCTGTCCGTCACGTTTCCATTCCACGCTAAATAATGGCAGGCCCAACCCAACTTGGACAAATGCGACGGTAAGACAAAGCAGTGATTATCTGGTCGGCATGTTTGCTGCATTTCGTAAGGCGATGCACAAAGCCGGATTGCGGTGGTATGGCGTGCGGGTGGCTGAGCCGCATCATGACGGTACAGTTCACTGGCACCTGTTGTGTTTTATGCGCAAAAAAGACCGCCGCGCCATCACTGCATTACTGCGTAAGTTTGCCATCCGTGAAGACCGCGAGGAACTGGGCAATAACACTGGGCCGCGCTTTAAGTCTGAGTTGATTAACCCGCGCAAAGGTACGCCAACAAGCTACATCGCGAAATACATCAGTAAGAACATTGACGGGCGTGGTCTGGCTGGCGAGATCAGCAAGGAAACGGGGAAATCCCTGCGTGATAATGCTGAATACGTTAATGCCTGGGCGTCTCTGCATCGTGTTCAGCAATTCCGCTTCTTTGGCATTCCGGGGCGTCAGGCTTACCGTGAACTGCGATTGCTGGCTGGTCAGGCGGCAAGGCAACAGGGGGACAAAAAAGCAGGTGCGCCGGTACTGGATAACCCGCGCCTTGATGCCATCCTGGCTGCTGCTGATGCTGGTTGTTTTGCCACCTACATCATGAAGCAGGGCGGCGTACTGGTTCCCCGCAAATATCACCTCATCAGAACCGCTTATGAAATCAACGAAGAGCCGACCGCCTATGGCGATCACGGCATTCGTATTTATGGCATCTGGTCACCTATTGCAGAGGGCAAGATCTGCACTCATGCCGTGAAGTGGAAAATGGTTCGTAAGGCCGTTGATGTTCAGGAGGCGGCAGCCGACCAGGGCGCTTGCGCCCCTTGGACTCGTGGCAATAACTGTCCCCTTGCTGAAAATTTGTACCAACAAGGGAAAGACAAATCAGCTGATGGGGATACCAGAACGGATATCACCCGTATGGATGACAAGGAGTTGCACGATTACCTGCACAGTATGAACAAAAAAGAGCGCCGGGAACTGGCTGCAAGGTTACGCCTGGTGAAACCGAAACGGCGTAGAGACTACAAACAGCGAATTACAGACCATCAACGACAGCAGCTCGTCTATGAACTGAAGTCCAGAGGATTTGATGGCAGCGAGAAAGAGGTCGATTTACTCCTTCGCGGCGGCAGCATTCCGTCAGGAGCAGGCCTGCGTATCTTCTATCGGAACCAGCGTTTGCAGGAAGATGATAAGTGGCGGAACCTGTATTAATTACGCGGGTTAACAATTCGTGCTCTTAATAATACCCGGCATATCAGGCTGATGAACGTAAAAAAACGTTTTACATCAGTAAGATTATTATATACTGTAAATATAAACAGTGGTTATGCATACAGTATTGCTTGTTGTGTCATAGGAGGAAAGATGCAGGACTATTTTTGGGAGTCTTTGAAGCTCCAACGCATTGATTTTTTTCTTAAGCTTGTAGCGGCTAGTGAGTGTAGTGATGAAGAGAAGGGGTTGGCCCTGCAGTGGGTTTCTGAACTGACAGATGAACTCATGGCAAAAATCAGAAGCCACGAATACAACCGCTCAATGGATGTCATCAGCTGAGGGGACTTTTATGCGCATTGAAATAATGATCGATAAAGAGCAGAAGATTAGCCAGTCTACCCTGGACGCCCTTGAATCCGAGCTTTACCGCAATCTGCGCCCCCTATATCCCAAAACGGTAATTCGTATCCGTAAAGGTAGCTCTAACGGTGTGGAACTGACCGGACTGCAACTGGACGAAGAAAGGAAGCAAGTGATGAAAATTATGCAGAAGGTGTGGGAAGACGACAGCTGGCTGCATTAAGAAACGTTGCTGGCGTCTGAACTTGCTTCTGGCGTCAGCAAGGTTGAACAACGAGCTATGCGAGGCGTTAGTGTCAATTTGTTATCTTAACCACTATATATGCCAGGAAATTAACAGTTCTTAAGAAACCGCTTGCATGATCGAGCGCATTGAACTTAAGTTTAAGTAACGAAATCAACAGATGATATTGTTGTCTAAATTTTAAAGATAATCTGTTGAGGTTGTAGGCGTCGGAGTGTAGACTTCCGCGCCATGTGAAAAGGGGGAGTTATGTCAAGCATCGCCGCATTTAGCCTGGGTAACCCAGTTGAACGTCTGGCAAGGGTTCTTAAAGAGAACCAGGACAAACTCAATCTTAGTAAAGATGGTTTTGTGTCCGTAGACTTGTCTAACAAAAGAGCAATGGATGCCATCAAGGCACAGATGGATAAGCTTGAAGGCATCAAAACGAGCACTGTAAAAGAGAAAACTAATAGAACCAGATAATGGCAACATTACTTTTAGCAGTGATTTTGGTTAGTGGTTTTATTTATGTAAACCTATCACTTTCAACAAGATACCGATATAAGCGTTCCAACGGCTGGGACGCTTATTTTTTTGTGGCTGCCTGGGGTATCGTTTTTTTTCTCCTTGGCGGTTTTTTCACCTTTATTTTGAACGTCAGCGGAGGGTTTCGTTGGCTGGCTAATGCCTTGAATCTAACACCTGACAGTTTTAATGGCATGTTGTCTTCATCGAAAGACAAACTTCAAAGAATAAATGAAATCAAACAGATAGCATGGGTTATGATTTCAATTGTTCTCGCTGCGATTTCAGGTTTTGGAAATAAGTTACGCACATCACGTGGAGATCGTCGCTGGGATGCCTTAGCTAAAGCTGTGGGTAATAACGCTTTCGAATCATTACTCATGGAAGCGTCCGCAAGACAGTTTCCGATCATAGCAACTCTGTCGTCTCGCAAAATCTATGTTGGTCTTGTTACTTGTCCGGCGTTAGAAAACGGGCTTTCAGAACACCTTGAACTTCTCCCGATGTTAAGCGGATATCGGGATAAAGATGATCTAACGATTAGTATCACGACTAACTATCACCAACATTATCTTGATAGTGGTGTGATAAGTGGAATGTCTCGGCTTAATATCGAAGATTTCCGTGTGCTCATACCAAAAGATGAGGTTGAAACAATTTCGTTTTTTGATACTGAGACATATAACAAATTTAAAGAAAATGAAGCCAGGGATAGAAAGAACTGTCGAAAGATTGGTAGTAAAAGTGCATCTTTGCGCAGCAAGCGTGCAGCAGATGCTGAGTCAAATGATCGTGCATGACTATGCTGCATGAGATCGCATGATCGTTTGAGGATCGTTTTTGCTAAGGCCCGCCAGAACTGGCGGGCTTTTGCGTAGATCATGCACCTGCATGAAAACTACTACATAAAGCGGGCAGGCGTGGCGGGGATACGAGCGCGCGCAAACATGTTTACTTGCAATTAATGTAGATATATTCTGAAATTGATAACTTACACATGAAAGGAGACGTGAGAGTGGCAAAATATACACCGGGCCAGAAAGTAAAACATGCAACAGGACATGGTCCAATCATGGTAATTGATCACTACCAATCGGCTACAATGGCAGTTTGTACGTGGTTTATTGGTGCTAAGAACCAGCGCGGAGTTTTTCACGAAGATACTCTAGTTTTATTTGTTCCAAAAGCTGAGAGTGATGATGAATGATTCTCTGATAAAAATAGTTGACTGGATGGTTAATACCACTCGTTCTAATGGTGTGTTGTATCAGTCCGAGGTTGTTGAATTTCTAATCAATGACTTTGGGGACGAGTTCATCAAAACTAATGAGAATGGTAATTACGCTATAAGCAGTACTGTGCTAGCAAATTTTAGAAAGGCTAGCAAAGACGATATAGTTTGGGATCGTGAACAGTTAGCTTGGCGTTTACGCAATGAAAGCGATTTACCCGGACGGATGCAGTAGAGATAATACAGATAATAGTGAACAAGCTGATAATTTCAACTTGTTCACTTCTTTTTTATGACTGATTATTTTCTAAGCCATAATATTCAAATTTGACTACCTCTTCATCTAACCATTCATTAATTTCGGCAATGCGTTTTTGTAAAGGCATCAGTTCATTCCGAACAAATACCCGGCTGGCTTTCTCCACATCCCCAAACCCCCCTACATTATTAGGCATAATCCCCATCATCTGCGGCGGCACTCGGTGTGCTGCCATCATGTCGTCCCGGCTCACGTTCTTGATATTTAGAAACTCATCCTTCGCCGCGACTTCTGACAACGGGATGATCTGAAGCCCGTCCTTTTTGCCGTTAGGCGAGTACATAAACAGATTGCGGAAGTTACCTGGTCCTTTGGCGCTTTTCATCGCATTGCGGAGGTTGTTCACATCCTCCTGGTTTTGCGCGGCATCGGTCATGTACATAATGAAGCCTGCATGACTGCCGTTAATGTAATACTTTCGACGGAACAGCGTGGCGGACTCGTTGAGCAGGGCAGACGGAATGGCAGAAAGATAACCGGGCAGGCCGTAGATCTCCTGATTAATATCCGGTTCCATTAGGTGAAAAATGCTGCCTTTCGTGAACTGATACGGTTGCGTGGTCATGCCGTATTGCACAAACCAGTAGGTATCCAGATCTAATCCGCGTCGGGTGTATTTTGCCAGAGCAGGCTCAAGGGCGATAACTTCACCGAAGCGGTTCGTGCGTTTCTCCAGGTAGGCGTTACCAAATACCAGATAGTCCTGCACAAAACGTGAAAAAGCCTGCTGGCTAAGCAGCGGGTGAGGGATGTAGGTGCTGGTTAGAATGTTGCATTTCACTGCAATCGGTGAGCTGTGATGTACGGCGGCGCGATAGGTGCGAGCCAGCCCATCAAAACTGACCGGCGGTTCATACCATCTGTCCATCTGTACGCATTCCACATAGTCCAGCAGCTCGCGGCGGTCCAGTACCGGGATCGGATCGCCAAAGCTGAAAGCCTCGGCACTTACGCCTGTGTTTTTCGGTGCCGTAGCTTCTGTTGGCGTTTTGCTGGTTAAGGCTTCGGGTTCACTCATCAAAAAATCTCCACAATATTGCTGGTATTGGCGGATTCGCCCTGCAGCGGTTCGTTAAACAGTGCGTGCATTGTTGCCCAGGCCAGATCGGCGTGGCTGGCTTCTTCGCTGCGGCTGGCTTCATAGGTCGGGCGGTTGCCGCTGGCGGTGGTTGCGCGACGGATTGCCATGAATGACTGCGCAATGTCAGTGTGTCCGGCGTCAAACTCCAGACGGCGGTGGCTGATGATGTCGTAGGCCTTGAGCACCAGGGCGTTTTTGACGTTGGGGTTGTAGACAAACTCCCGCACGGCAGGAAAGAACGCTTTCACGTTCTCGTAGACACCGTGACCGACGCCGGTCGAGTCGATGCCGATATAGGTCACGTTGTACTGCTGCGTCAGTTTTTTAATGGCGTCAGCCTGGGCGCGGAAGTCCATCCCGCGCCACTGGTGTCGCTCCAGAATGCGGAACTTGCCGCCCGGCACGGCTGGCGGTGCCACCACCACGCATCCGGCGCTGTCGCCGTTCTGCGTACCTTTTGCCGGGTCATAACCGATCCACACTTCGCGCCAGCCAAACGGGCGCAGGGCCAGAGCATGAAAGTCGGTCCAGACTTCCCAACTGTCCACCATGCACGCCTGCAGCTCGCTGAGCGGAAACACGGACGCGAGATCGTCCACAAACTCGCACATCAGCAGGTTCTGGTATTCGTCCGGGCTGTACTCCATGCGCAACTGGTCGAGGTCGAACAGGTTACAGCCGCCGCGCACCGCATCTTCCACAGTGACTATCTGGCGGTACTGCCCGTCTGCGCACAGCAGGCCGGGGGCCAGATTGCTGTGGGACAGGTCGATGTCCACCTTATCGGCTTTGTTGCGCCCACGATTGAACAGCGCACCGGACCAGAACGGATAAGCACTGTGAGTCAGGCTGGATGGCGTGGAAAAATAGGTTTGTCGCCATTTTTTGTGAATAGCCATACCGGAAGCCACTTTGCGCAGCTCCTGGAATTTCGGTAACAGCACGAAGTAAAAAAGGGCGCATCAAACGTCAGATGTTTGCAAAGCTGCGCACCACAAAATACCTGAAAACCGCCGCCAGCGCGGATTCTGCCAGCGTACAGTTTGAAGGTAAGGTGCAGCGCATTGCCCGCGTTCATCATTACGGCCTGCGCGATCGCGTCAGTCCAAAGGGGGGAGTCATTAAGTATCCATCCCGAAAATTGCTGGGTTTAAATGAACATACTGAAAATGAAGTAAGAGATTTACTTTTAAAGTATTTTTTGATGAAAAATTAGAATGTTTACGCACTTAATAAACTTAAATAACTTTTTATGCTTTGGCAAAAAGGGAAAAGGTCTATTTTAATTTTCCAGTTTTTTTTGTTTTGAACCCCAGAAGCAATAATAGAACCATCCCAATATTTTATTCCATTTTTGCCGGTCTTTTTTGTTAACTCAAAACTTAATGCGTGAATAATTTTATTGCAGCATTCGCGTATAGAACCTTTAACATGACCATCTATAACAAAAAGTATATTTTCATGTTCTTCAAATGCTTCTTTCTCAGGTGAGTAATCTGGGTTCCACTCATGTTCACTAGTGTCTTGGAGAATTCGTAGTTTTGTACAAAGGCTAATAAGATTGTTGCTAATGGTATATTCCAACCATCCGTTGTACGATAACTCCTCCATTTCAAATTCAGTTACTATAGAATCATCATATACTTTCTGTGTGGAATATATACGCTGTAAATAAAATTCAGATGAACAGCATAATTGCTCAATTATTCTTGCGTGTTCTTCTATAGCGTAATAATCAATTGGATGGCTCATTCTTTTACCTTTCTTCGATTGGAATTGTATTTGTGTCATTTACCACACAAGGACGTATTGATGCCATAGATTCAAGGTCCGTGCAACCTAACCCTATGAACGCACAACTACCCGCCGTGAAAAATCGTGGCACAAGACCACTGTCGGGGAAGTGGTGAAGGAAATAGCCGCGCGTCATAAGCTGAAGATGGCACTGGGTAAAGACCTGTCGGATAAGCCCGTGGAGCATATAGACCAGACTAATGAGAGTGACGGCAGTTTTCTGATGCGGCTGGCGCGCCAGTACGGTGCCATCGCGTCGGTGAAAAATGGCAATCTGTTATTCATCCGGCAGGGACAGGGCAAAAGCGCCAGCGGTAAACCACTGCCGGTGATCTCAATCACACGTAAGGACGGCGACAGTCACCGCTTTACCCTGGCAGATCGCGGAGCCTACACGGGCGTAATTGCCAGTTGGTTGCATACCCGCGAACCCGCGAAGAAAGAAAGCACCACGGTGAAGCGTAAGCGCAGGACTAAGAAGCAGAAGAAAGAGCCGGAAGCGAAGCAGGGCGATTACCTGGTGGGTACGGATGAAAACGTGCTGGTACTTAATCGCACTTATGCCAACCGGAGCAACGCCGAACGGGCAGCGAAAATGCAGTGGGAACGCCTGCAACGCGGCGTTGCATCATTCTCGCTACAACTGGCGGAAGGGCGGGCAGATCTCTACACGGAAATGCCAGTGAAAGTCAGTGGCTTTAAACAGCCGATAGATGATGCGGAATGGACCATTACGACTCTGACGCATACCGTCAGCCCGGATAACGGTTTTACGACCAGTCTGGAGCTTGAAGTGAGGATTGATGATTTCGAAATGGAATGATTCTTCGCAATGGAGAACTTTTAAGTTTGCAAAATGGAATAATGCGGTATCATTATTGTGAATTTAGCAAAAATGGGGAGAACACGAAAAATGATGATTTGCCCACTGTGTGGAAGTGCCGCCCATACTCGCAGCAGTTTTCAGGTATCTTCATTGACCAAAGAGCGTTACAACCAGTGCCAGAACATTAACTGCAGCCATACTTTTGTTACCCATGAAACTTTTGTTCGTTCGATTGCAACGCCAAAAGAGTCAAATCCGGTTCAGCCGCATCCAATGAAATCAGGACAGGTGGCGCTCTCTCTTTGACGCTGCCGCCATTTTGTCGCCATCGTTAAAAAACAGTGCTTCTAACATCATGATTTTAAAAGGCATAAATTTCAGGCAACAAAAAACCCATCAACCTTGAACCGAAATGGCGGGGTTGATGGGCTCCACAAAATGGGGACATCAAAGAAAAGCAGTGGCACTAATTAAGACTGATGCCCTGCGGAAAAGTTCTGCGGTTGTGCAAAAAAATTTCATTTTCAGGGCAACTTCAGTTTTATCCTAATCCTGGCCATACCATGACGATGATTGTCCCTGCCAGCGTCAGCAGGACGTTGGCGATTGCATAGGTGCCCGCATAGCCCAGCGCCGGGATGTTACTGCGAGCTGTATCACTGATGATCTCCATTGCCGGCGCGCAGGTACGTGCGCCCATCATTGCGCCGAACAACAGCGCGCGGTTCATTCGCAATACATAAGCACCGAACAAGAAACAGATAACCACGGGCACCAGACTGACAATCAATCCGGCAATCAACATCTGACCGCCAATCGCGCCCAGGCCGTTATTAATACCGCTACCGGCGCTCAGACCAACGCCTGCCATAAACACCATCAAGCCGAACTCTTTCACCATGCTTAATGCACCCTGCGGAATGTAACCGAAGGTCGGGTGGTTAGCACGCATAAAGCCCAGCATAATTCCGGCGAATAACAACCCGGCAGCGTTCCCCATGCCGAAACTGAATGTGCTGAACTGGAAGGTGATCATCCCGATCATCAGCCCAATAACAAAGAAGGCGCAAAATGCCAGCAGGTCAGTGACCTGGCTGTGAATCGAGATAAAGCCGATGCGATCGGCGATGGTTTTTACGCGACGGGCATCACCGCTGACTTGTAAAACGTCACCTTTGTTAAGCACGACGTTGTCATCTATCGGCATCTCAATCTGGCTACGAATGACGCGGTTAAGGAAGCAACCGTGATCGGTCAACTTCAGTTGTGCGAGACGTTTACCTACAGCGTTATGGTTTTTAACGACCACTTCTTCAGTGACGATACGCATGTCGAGAAGGTCACGATCGAAAACTTCTTTACCGTTACGGAAGCTGGGATCGAGTCGGGCATGGGCGTCGGGATAGCCTACCAACGCTATTTCATCGCCCATTTGTAGCACGGCATCACCGTCTGGATTTGCCAGAATCCCGTTACGTCGAATACGTTCAATGTAGCAGCCGGTTTGTCGATAAATACCCAGTTCACGCAGATTTTTGCCGTCGGTCCAGGCCACCAGCTCCGGGCCGACGCGATAGGCGCGGATCACCGGTAAATAAACCTTACGGTTGGCATCAGTGTCCAGGCCACGTTCGCGGGCGATTTGCTGGGCGCTGGTCTGTAAGTCCTGATGCTGCAATTTCGGCAAGTAACGCGCACCAACAATCAAACTCACCAGACCGATTAAATAGGTTAAGGCATACCCGAGGCTCAGATTATCCAGTGCCAGTGAGAGCTGCCTGCTTTCCATGCCGGAATGACGCAGTGTATCGCCAGCACCGACCAGAACCGGTGTCGACGTCATAGAGCCTGCTAACATACCGGCCGTCAGGCCAATATCCCAGCCAAACAGCTTACCTAACCCTAAGGCGATCACCAGCGCACTGCCAACCATCACCAGTGCTAACATTAGGTAATTTTTCCCATCGCGAAAAAAAATGGAAAAAAAGTTCGGTCCGGCTTCAACCCCAACACAGAAAATAAACAGCATAAAGCCAAGATTAAGCGCATCGGTGTTAATGCTGAAATGTTGTTGGCCTAATAACAGCGATACGACTAAAACGCCAATGGAATTACCCAGTTGGATCGAACCAAGTCGTAACTTTCCGAGACATAGCCCAAGCGCGAGGACCACAAATAATAACAGAATGTAATTCCCATTTAACAATTCGGCGACGTTTATATTCACGGAGGCTAACTTCTTGTTTACTAGTAAGCTGTTGAAAGAAATGGTAATTTACGATAATGTTTTTTACCAGAATTCAGGGCGCAGATTCATTCAGCGCACCTAAACGATAGTAAAGTAACAATATATTTTACTAGTGTAATCACATTAGGTATCAACGGCTATATGAATTGCGTTGGCCTATATTAGCATGGAATGCGAAGCGGCTTTATCTTACTGAACGCCACACTGGCGAAAAATGTGTTCGATAGACGCAGTGTCAGGAGGAACGAGTGAAACATAAACAACGTTGGGCGGGGGCAATCTGCTGTTTTGTCCTCTTCATTGTGGTGTGCCTTTTTCTGGCGACGCACATGAAAGGCGCTTTTCGGGCTGCCGGGCATCCTGAAATCGGCTTGCTATTTTTCATTCTTCCTGGAGCAGTCGCCAGCTTCTTTTCACAGCGTAGAGAAGTCCTGAAACCTCTGTTTGGCGCAATGCTGGCGGCACCCTGTTCGATGCTCATTATGCGGCTGTTTTTTTCACCGACGCGCTCATTCTGGCAAGAGCTGGCATGGTTATTAAGTGCGGTGTTCTGGTGTGCGCTGGGGGCACTGTGTTTCTTATTTATCAGTAGTTTGTTTAAACCACAGCACAGAAAAAATCAGTAAAGCCCTCAACGCGAGGGCTTGTCAGACGATCAGGCGTCCAGATTTTCTTTCACCCATGCAGCAAAATCGGTATAGCCGCCGATATGTTGCTGATCGACAAAAATCTGCGGCACGGTTTCTACGGGTTTACCTGCCTTTTGTTGTAGATCTTCTTTAGTGATCCCTTCCGCACGAATATCTACATAGTGATACTGAAAATCATCGTGTTCATTGCTCAATTTCTCAGCCAGATCTTTTGCACGCACACAGTAAGGGCAACCCGGACGACCAAAAATAACGGTTTGCATTATTTCTCTCCTCATAGATTTATGCCTGTAATGATCACGCTAAAATGTATTCGCTGAAAGTAGGTTTAACCTGTTGCATTAATTGCTAAAAGCTATAACTGTTAAACACAATACAGTGAAAAGTTTTAGACTGAAGGCTCACTTTGCAGAGGGAAGCGTATGCGCGCGATCGGTAAATTGCCTAAAGGCGTGTTGATACTGGAATTTATCGGAATGATGCTACTGGCGGTGGCGCTGCTGTCGGTAAGTGACTCCCTGTCGCTGCCTGAGCCATTTTCTCGGCCAGAAGTGCAGATTCTGATGATTTTTCTCGGTGTTTTGCTCATGCTTCCCGCTGCGGTGGTGGTTATTCTTCAGGTGGCAAAACGTCTTGCCCCACAGCTGATGAACCGTCCACCGCAATATTCACGTTCAGAAAGAGAAAAAGATAATGACGCCAACCATTGAACTTATTTGTGGCCATCGCTCCATTCGCCATTTCACTGATGAACCCATTTCCGAAGCGCAGCGTGAGGCGATTATTAACAGCGCCCGTGCGACGTCCAGTTCCAGTTTTTTGCAGTGCAGTAGCATTATTCGCATTACCGACAAAGCGTTACGTGAAGAACTGGTGACGCTGACCGGCGGGCAAAAACACGTAGCGCAAGCGGCGGAGTTCTGGGTGTTCTGTGCCGACTTTAACCGCCATTTACAGATCTGTCCGGATGCTCAGCTCGGCCTGGCGGAACAACTGTTGCTCGGTGTCGTTGATACGGCAATGATGGCGCAGAATGCATTAATCGCAGCGGAATCGCTGGGATTGGGCGGCGTATATATCGGCGGCCTGCGCAATAATATTGAAGCGGTGACGAAACTGCTGAAATTACCGCAGCATGTTCTGCCGCTGTTTGGGCTGTGCCTTGGCTGGCCTGCGGATAATCCGGATCTTAAGCCGCGTTTACCGTCCTCCATTTTGGTGCATGAAAACAGCTATCAACCGCTGGATAAAGACGCACTGGCGCAGTATGACGAACAACTGGCTGAATATTACCTCACCCGTGGCAGCAATAATCGCCGGGATACCTGGAGCGATCATATCCGCCGAACAATCATTAAAGAAAGCCGCCCATTTATTCTGGATTATTTGCACAAACAGGGTTGGGCGACGCGCTAAAACCGCCACGTCGATGTATGATACGCGGGCTTTTGACCAGGTCTGACAGAGAGGTGCAGGGTGAAAATTGCCATATTGTCCCGGGATGGAACGCTCTATTCGTGTAAGCGGCTGCGTGAAGCCGCTATACAGCGCGGTCACCTGGTTGAAATTCTTGATCCGCTTTCTTGCTACATGAACATAAATCCTGCGGCGTCTTCTATTCACTACAAAGGCCGCAAGTTACCCCATTTTGACGCAGTGATCCCGCGTATTGGCACCGCCATTACCTTTTATGGGACGGCGGCACTGCGCCAGTTCGAGATGCTGGGGAGCTATCCGCTCAATGAGTCGGTCGCCATTGCCCGGGCGCGTGACAAATTGCGTTCCATGCAACTGCTGGCGCGTCAGGGCATCGACCTGCCTGTCACGGGCATTGCGCATTCGCCGGATGATACCAGCGATTTAATCGACATGGTCGGTGGTGCGCCGCTGGTGGTCAAGTTGGTTGAAGGCACGCAGGGAATTGGCGTCGTGCTGGCGGAGACGCGTCAGGCGGCGGAAAGCGTGATTGACGCTTTCCGCGGTCTGAACGCGCATATTCTGGTGCAGGAATATATCAAAGAGGCGCAAGGGTGCGATATCCGCTGTCTGGTTGTTGGCGATGAAGTGGTCGCTGCGATTGAACGGCGGGCGAAAGAGGGCGATTTTCGTTCCAATTTGCATCGTGGCGGCGCGGCAAGCGTCGCCAGTATCACACCACAGGAGCGTGAAATCGCGATAAAAGCCGCGCGAACGATGGCGCTGGACGTTGCTGGTGTGGATATTCTGCGTGCTAATCGCGGGCCGTTGGTGATGGAAGTGAATGCGTCGCCGGGGCTGGAAGGAATAGAAAAAACCACTGGTATCGACATCGCGGGTAAAATGATCCGCTGGATCGAACGCCACGCTACGACAGAATATTGCCTGAAAACGGGTGGTTAGTCGCAATCACATTACTGATCATGGTTTTGCCTGCGCTTTTTGCGTAAGCTGTGCCGGTCTTTTTATCGAAAGAGGTTGTACAAAATTATGACATCGCTGGTCGTTCCTGGTCTGGATACGCTGCGTCAATGGCTCGATGACCTGGGGATGAGTTTTTTTGAATGTGATAACTGTCAGGCTCTGCATCTGCCCCATATGCAGAATTTCGACGGTGTCTTTGATGCCAAAATCGATCTGATCGATAACACGATCCTGTTTTCTGCCATGGCGGAAGTCCGACCTTCAGCCGTATTGCCGCTGGCGGCGGATTTATCTGCCATCAATGCCAGTTCGCTGACCGTGAAAGCATTTCTTGATATGCAGGATGATAATCTGCCAAAGCTGGTGGTTTGCCAGTCTTTATCCGTTATGCAGGGCGTAACCTATGAGCAGTTTGCATGGTTCGTGCGTCAGAGCGAAGAGCAGATTTCGATGGTCATTCTTGAAGCTAATGCCCATCAACTGCTGTTACCGACTGACGATGAAGGGCAAAACAACGTTACCGAAAACTATTTCCTCCACTGATAACTCCTTTCGAGCACGCAGTCGCTGGTGCAGTGGCTGCGCGCTGCAAAATTATCTGCTGTTTTTAACCTTTTCTTAAAGATTATTTCACTTCTCTTGTGTCGATTTGGCTTTATCACATAGAGAAAATACGCATAAAAATTTGTTAAATACCGTTTTTTAATCCGAGCTATAGTCTCAAACCCTGGCTAAAGTTATTCTTGCGATGCTTTTATATAGCGAGCAGTGCTGGCCGGGAGAGAGTTCTCTTTTCTTACACCGCGCCGATAAAAAATATGCACGTTTATTGCATATCTTTCAGTGTGACAACTTTTGTTCGTTTGTTAACGAACTTTCAGAAGGAAAGAGATATGACCGCCTTAAATAAAAAATGGCTTTCGGGTCTGGTTGCGGGTGCTCTGATGGCCGTCTCTGTCGGCACGCTCGCGGCTGAACAAAAAACACTCCACATTTATAACTGGTCTGATTATATCGCCCCCGACACGGTGGCTAACTTTGAAAAAGAAACCGGTATTAAAGTCGTCTACGATGTTTTCGACTCTAACGAAGTACTGGAAGGCAAATTAATGGCCGGGAGCACCGGCTTTGACCTGGTGGTGCCGTCAGCAAGCTTTCTTGAACGCCAGCTGACAGCGGGAGTTTTCCAGCCGCTGGATAAAAGCAAATTGCCGGAGTGGAAGAATCTCGACCCGGAACTGCTGAAGTTGGTCGCCAAACACGATCCCGACAATAAATTTGCTATGCCCTATATGTGGGCGACGACCGGGATTGGCTATAACGTCGATAAAGTCAAAGCGGTGCTGGGCGAAAACGCGCCCGTCGATAGCTGGGACTTGATCCTCAAGCCTGAAAATCTGGAAAAACTGAAAAGCTGCGGTGTCTCTTTCCTCGATGCGCCAGAAGAAGTTTTTGCTACCGTGCTGAATTATCTCGGCAAAGATCCCAACAGCACTAAAGCGGATGATTACACCGGACCTGCTACCGATCTGCTGTTAAAGCTGCGCCCGAACATTCGTTATTTCCATTCATCTCAATATATTAATGACCTGGCGAATGGTGACATCTGCGTGGCGATTGGTTGGGCAGGTGATGTCTGGCAGGCGTCAAACCGCGCGAAGGAAGCGAAGAATGGCGTGAATGTCTCGTTCTCGATTCCAAAAGAAGGGGCGATGGCGTTCTTTGATGTATTCGCCATGCCTGCCGATGCCAAAAATAAAGACGAAGCCTATCAGTTCCTGAATTACCTGCTGCGTCCGGATGTGGTGGCACATATCTCTGACCATGTGTTCTATGCTAACGCCAATAAAGCAGCCACGCCGCTGGTGAGTGCGGAAGTTCGTGATAACCCGGGTATTTATCCGCCTGCGGATGTCCGTGCGAAGCTGTTCACTCTGAAAGTGCAGGACCCGAAAATCGACCGTGTGCGCACCCGCGCGTGGACCAAAGTGAAGAGCGGAAAATAATCCGCAGTCGTAGATGCCGGACGGGTGCACCACACACGCCGGCAATTCGCACCATCATGGTGCGCTTGCACACATTCAATGCCGGAGAGCAGCCGTGAATGACGCTATCCCTCGCCCGCAGGCGAAAACCCGTAAGGCGCTGACGCCGCTATTAGAAATCCGCAACCTCACCAAATCCTACGATGGTCAACATGCGGTGGATGATGTCAGCCTGACTATCTACAAAGGTGAAATCTTCGCGCTGCTGGGCGCATCCGGCTGTGGCAAGTCCACGCTGCTGCGTATGCTGGCAGGTTTCGAACAACCTTCTGCCGGACAGATAATGCTTGATGGCGTCGATTTGTCACAGGTTCCGCCTTACCTGCGCCCCATCAATATGATGTTTCAGTCTTACGCGCTGTTTCCGCATATGACCGTGGAACAGAACATCGCTTTTGGCCTGAAACAGGACAAACTACCGAAAGCGGAAATTGCCAGTCGGGTCAATGAGATGCTCGGCCTGGTGCACATGCAGGAGTTCGCCAAACGCAAACCGCATCAGCTTTCCGGTGGTCAGCGACAGCGTGTGGCCCTGGCCCGAAGCCTTGCCAAACGCCCGAAACTATTACTGCTCGATGAGCCGATGGGCGCGCTGGATAAAAAGCTGCGTGACCGGATGCAGCTTGAAGTGGTGGATATTCTGGAGCGCGTCGGTGTGACTTGTGTGATGGTCACCCACGATCAGGAAGAGGCGATGACCATGGCGGGGCGTATCGCCATTATGAATCGCGGGAAATTTGTCCAGATTGGCGAGCCGGAAGAGATCTACGAGCATCCAACTACCCGCTACAGCGCTGAATTTATCGGTTCGGTTAATGTCTTTGAAGGTGTACTCAAAGAGCGTCAGGAAGATGGCTTGGTGCTTGATTCGCCGGGGCTGGTGCATCCACTGAAAGTCGATGCGGATGCTTCAGTGGTCGATAACGTGCCGGTACACGTAGCGCTGCGCCCGGAAAAAATCATGCTTTGCGAAGAGCCGCCCGCCAATGGTTGTAACTTCGCGGTGGGGGAGGTGATACACATTGCCTATCTCGGCGATCTTTCGGTGTATCACGTTCGACTGAAAAGTGGGCAGATGATCAGCGCCCAGCTACAAAACGCCCATCGTCATCGTAAAGGGTTACCGACCTGGGGCGACGAAGTGCGTTTGTGCTGGGAAGTGGACAGCTGTGTGGTGCTGACGGTTTAAGGAGCAAAGATGAGTACACTTGAACCTGCTGCCCAGTCGAAACCGCCGGGCGGATTTAAGCTGTGGTTGTCGCAGCTGCAAATGAAGCATGGGCGCAAACTGGTCATTGCGTTGCCATATATCTGGTTGATCTTGCTGTTTCTGCTGCCATTTCTGATTGTCTTTAAAATAAGCCTGGGAGAGATGGCGCGCGCTATTCCACCTTATACCGAGCTGATGGAGTGGGCTGACGGGCAACTTTCCATCACTCTTAATCTCGGTAATTTTCTGCAACTGACCGACGATCCGCTCTATTTTGATGCTTATCTCCAGTCGTTACAGGTGGCGGCGATTTCGACTATTTGCTGTTTACTGATCGGCTATCCGCTGGCGTGGGCGGTGGCGCACAGTAAGCCTTCGACCCGTAATATTTTATTACTACTGGTGATCCTGCCGTCGTGGACCTCGTTTCTGATCCGCGTTTATGCCTGGATGGGAATATTAAAAAACAACGGTGTGCTGAATAATTTTCTGCTGTGGCTGGGGGTTATCGATCAACCGCTGACCATTCTGCATACCAATCTGGCCGTTTATATCGGCATTGTTTACGCTTACGTGCCGTTTATGGTACTGCCGATTTATACCGCGTTGATTCGTATTGATTATTCGCTGGTGGAAGCAGCGCTGGATCTCGGTGCACGACCGCTGAAAACGTTCTTTACTGTGATCGTGCCGCTGACTAAAGGTGGGATTATTGCCGGATCGATGCTGGTGTTTATCCCGGCTGTGGGCGAGTTTGTGATCCCGGAACTGCTCGGTGGCCCGGACAGCATCATGATCGGGCGCGTGCTGTGGCAGGAGTTCTTTAACAACCGCGACTGGCCGGTGGCCTCGGCGGTAGCGATCATCATGTTGCTGCTGCTAATTGTGCCGATAATGTGGTTTCACAAACACCAGCAAAAAAGCGTGGGAGAACACGGATGAATAATTTACCGGTAGTTCGTTCGCCCTGGCGGATTGTGATTTTGCTGTTGGGCTTCACCTTTCTCTACGCGCCAATGCTGATGCTGGTGATCTATTCATTCAACAGCTCGAAACTGGTGACGGTGTGGGCCGGCTGGTCAACGCGCTGGTATGGTGAGTTATTGCGCGATGACGCGATGATGAGTGCGGTTGGTTTAAGCCTGACAATTGCTTCCTGTGCGGCAACGGCGGCGGCGATCCTCGGGACTATTGCGGCGGTGGTGCTGGTGCGCTTTGGCAGGTTTCGCGGATCAAATGGCTTTGCCTTTATGATCACCGCGCCGCTGGTGATGCCAGATGTCATCACGGGCTTGTCGCTGTTGTTGTTATTCGTCGCGCTTGCTCATGCCATTGGCTGGCCTGCGGACCGCGGGATGCTTACCATCTGGCTGGCGCATGTCACGTTCTGTACGGCTTATGTGGCAGTCGTTATTTCGTCGCGTCTGCGGGAACTGGATAGCTCGATAGAAGAAGCAGCGATGGATCTCGGTGCGACGCCGCTGAAAGTATTTTTCGTCATTACGCTACCGATGATCATGCCCGCGATCATTTCTGGCTGGTTACTGGCTTTTACTTTGTCGCTTGATGATCTGGTGATCGCCAGCTTTGTTTCTGGGCCGGGAGCCACCACGTTACCGATGCTGGTCTTTTCCAGCGTGCGGATGGGGGTGAATCCGGAAATCAACGCCCTTGCAACGTTAATTCTCGGTGCGGTCGGAATTGTCGGATTTATCGCCTGGTATCTGATGGCTCGCGCAGAAAAACAGCGGATACGCGATATCCAGCGTGCAAGACGTGGCTGAAGACACTAAAATTTGCCAACCTGGCTACATAATGCCGCGCATGCCGCGGCATTGTTTTCATGGAAGACGAAACGTTGGGATTTTTTAAGAAAACATCTTCATCTCATGCTCGCCTGAATGTGCCTGCGCTGGTGCAGGTAGCGGCGCTCGCCATTATTATGATCCGTGGCCTCGACGTGCTGATGATTTTCAATACGCTGGGCGTGCGCGGTATTGGCGAGTTCATTCATCGCAGCGTACAAACCTGGAGCTTAACGCTGGTCTTTTTAAGCAGTCTGGTGCTGGTTTTTATCGAGATCTGGTGTGCGTTTTCACTGGTGAAAGGGCGTCGCTGGGCGCGCTGGCTATATCTGCTGACACAAATCACCGCCGCAAGTTACTTGTGGGCGGCTTCGCTGGGGTATGGTTATCCGGAGCTGTTCAGCATTCCCGGTGAATCAAAACGTGAAATCTTCCATAGCCTGATGCTGCAGAAGCTGCCGGATATGCTCATCCTGATGCTGCTGTTCGTTCCCTCGACCAGTCGGCGGTTCTTCCAGTTGCAATAATGTGTATAATCGTCGCCCCTGATGATGTGAAGGTCAATGTATGCAGTGCGCACTTTACGACGCGGGTCGCTGTCGTTCCTGTCAGTGGATAACGCAGCCGATTCCAGAGCAACTCTCCGCTAAAACCGCCGATCTTAAAAATCTGCTCGCCGACTTTCCGGTTGAGGAATGGTGCGCGCCGGTGTCAGGCCCGGAACAAGGGTTTCGTAATAAAGCCAAAATGGTGGTGAGTGGTAGCGTTGAAAAACCACTGCTCGGTATGCTGCATCGAGACGGCACACCGGAAGACCTTTGTGACTGCCCGCTTTATCCTGCCTCATTTGCGCCCGTTTTTGCGGCGCTAAAACCGTTTATCGCCCGAGCGGGGTTAACGCCCTACAACGTGGCGCGTAAGCGTGGCGAACTGAAATACATTTTGCTGACTGAAAGCCAGAGCGATGGCGGCATGATGCTGCGTTTTGTGTTGCGTTCCGAAACCAAACTGGCGCAACTGCGTAAGGCGCTACCGTGGTTACAGGAACAACTACCGCAGCTAAAAGTTATTACCGTCAATATTCAGCCGGTACATATGGCGATTATGGAAGGGGAGACGGAGATCTACCTGACCGAACAACAGGCACTGGCGGAGCGTTTTAACGATGTGCCGCTGTGGGTCCGTCCGCAAAGTTTCTTCCAGACTAATCCGGCGGTCGCCAGCCAGCTGTACGCTACCGCGCGCGACTGGGTACGACAGCTGCCGGTTAAACATATGTGGGATCTGTTCTGTGGCGTGGGGGGCTTTGGTTTACACTGCGCGACGCCTGACATGCAGTTAACCGGGATCGAAATTGCGCCAGAGGCCATTGCCTGTGCAAAGCAGTCAGCCGCTGAACTGGGCTTAACGCGTTTGCAATTTCAGGCGCTGGACTCCACTCAGTTTGCCACTGCTCAGGGGGAGGTGCCGGAGCTGGTGCTGGTTAACCCGCCGCGCCGCGGCATTGGTAAACCGCTGTGTGATTATCTCTCAACGATGGCACCGCGTTTTATCATCTACTCCAGCTGTAACGCCCAAACCATGGCGAAAGATGTCCGAGAACTGCCTGGTTACCGCATCGAACGGGTACAGCTTTTTGATATGTTCCCGCACACCGCGCACTATGAAGTGCTGACGCTGCTGGTGAAGCAATAAAAAAGCCGCAGGTGCGGCTTCAGATTGCTGACAAAGTGCGCGTTGTTTATGCCGGATGCGGCGTAAACGCCTTATCCGGCCTACAAAAGCGTGCAAATTCAATACATTGCATGGGCCATGTAGGCCTGATAAGCGTAGCGCATCAGGCAATTTTACCTTTGTCATCAGTCTCAAGCCGCGGTTGCGGCTTTCTGAATCTTACTGCGGGAACCACTGGTCATTGATTTTCTGATATGTACCGTCAGCTTTAATTGCTGCCAGCGCGTTATTCAGTTTTTCCAGCAGAGCTTTGTTATCCGGACGTACAGCGATGCCCAGACCGGTGCCGAAGTATTGCGGATCGGTCACTTTTTCAGTAGCAACGCCCAGTTGCGGATTGGTTTTCAGCCATTCGTTTACCACCGCTGTGTCACCAAATACCCCATCAATACGACCATTTTTCAGATCGATAAAGGCATTCTGATAACTGTCATAGGAGACAGTTTTCACTTCGGGGTGCTGATCCTGAATATATTTCTGGTGCGTGGTGCCGTTTTCCATCCCAATACGTTTGCCTTTCAGATCGGCAAACGTTTTGTAGGTATCTTTTTTGGCAATCACGACGGCTGAGTTTTCATAGTAGGGCGTGGTAAACGATACCTGCTTGCTACGCTCGGGCGTGATATCCATACCGGAGATTACGGCGTCATATTTTCTGAATTTCAGTGACGGGATCAGGCTGTCGAACGCGTGATTAGTAAAAGTACATTCTGCCTGCATTTGTTTGCACAAGGCTTTTGCCAGATCGATATCAAAGCCGACAATCTCATTATTAGCACCTATAGATTCAAAGGGGGGATAGGTGGCTGAAACGCCAAAATTGATTTTCTCTGCGGCAGAAGCACCGAAAGTAAAGGAAGCAAGTAAAGCGGCAAGAACTAACTTTTTCATGATGGAACTCCCGTCTGTCAATCTTATGATTTTTGGCCGTGTCTGCGGCATGGGATAACAATGCCATCAAGTGAATTTATATGCAATAAATATGATTAAATAATTTAAATTAAATAAAAAAAGACGGATAACTTAGTGAGTTGTCCGTCTTCATTATAAGAATTTATGCACTGAGTAGGCCGGATAAGGCGTTCACGCCGCATCCGGCATCAGCATGCAGCTACATTAATTCCGCCGTTCGAATGCCAGTGCTTTGCGCTCGATCAGACGCATCATCAGCGTCAGCAGGCCGTTGACGACCAGGTAAATAATCCCTGCCGCACCGAACACCATTACATCGTAGGTGCGTCCGTACAACAACTGGCTGTATCCCATCACTTCCATCAGCGTAATGGTGTAAGCCAGAGAGGTACTTTTGAACACCAGCACCACTTCGTTGGAATAAGAAGAGAGCGAGCGTTTAAAGGCATACGGCAGCAGGATCGCCAGCGTATCTTTTTTGCTCATTCCCAGGGCGCTACAGGACTGCCACTGACCTTCTGGGATCGCACGAATTGCACCGTAAAACAGCTGCGTGGTATACGCCGCACTGTTCAGCGATAACGCAATCAGCGCACATAACCACGGTTCTGACAACAAATGCCACAGTGCCGGATACTCCTGCAAAGTCGGAAACTGGCCCGGCCCGTAATAAATCAGGAAGATCTGCACCAGCAGCGGCGTACCGGTAAACAGCGTGATATAACCCCGCACCAGCCACACCAGCACCGGCGTTTTCAGCGTCAGGATGATGGTAAAAATCAATGCCAGAATCAGTGCCACAATCAGCGAGGCAACGGTTAGCGTCAGGCTGGTGTGTAGCCCTTTCATCAGTTCGGGTAAATACTCAAACATTAGCTGGGCCTCCGCTCAAAACGTGTCGCGCGCAGGTCAATGCGTTTGAGAATGTACTGACTGAGCAGGGTGATCACCAGGTAAATCGCCGCCGCCACAATGTACCAGGTAAATGGTTCCTGGGTACGAGTAGCGATGCTTTTTGTTTGCAGCATTAAATCATTCACACTAATCAAACTGACCAGCGCGGTATCTTTCAGCAGCACCAGCCACTGGTTACCGAGGCCAGGCAGCGCATGACGCCACATCTGCGGCATCACCAGACGGAAAAAGATAGCCGATTTCGACAGCCCCAGCGCCTGACCAGACTCCCACTGACCCACCGGCACCGCTTTCAACGCGCCCCGAAGCGTTTGCGAGGCATAGGCGGCATACAGCAGTGACAGAGCGATGACACCACAAAGGAACGGGCTAACGTCGAAGTTCTCAATGTCCATCTGCACTGGGATCTGCACGAACCCAAGATTGATAGTGAAGCCATCCGAAAGCGTCAGCAGCAGCTGCGAGGAGCCAAAATAGATAAACAGCACCACCAGAATTTCTGGCAGGCCACGCAGAATGGTTACCAGCGCTGAACCTGCCCACGCGACAGGACGCCATTTTGCCGACTCCCATACCGCAAAGAACATCGCCAGCGCCAGCCCGACAATCAATGCACAAACGGCAAGGCCGACGGTCATCCCGGCGGCGCTTGCTAAAGGAAAAAATTCATTCATCAGGAATTACTTCTGGAACCATTTGTTGTAGATGGTTTCGTAAGTGCCATCTTTCTTCACTTTTTCCAGCGCAGTGTTGAGTTTCTGCTGCAGCTCAGTGTTGCCCTGACGTACCGCGATGCCGAGGCCAGTGCCGAAGTAATCTTTATCGGTCACTTTGTCGCCCACCGCCGCCAGTTTCGGGTTATCTTTCAGCCACTCAGTGACCACTGCGGTGTCACCGAAGACGCCGTCGATACGCCCGTTTTGCAGATCCAGTTTTGCGTTCTGGTAGCTGTCATACGGAACGGTAGTGATTTCCGGGTGCTTATCCATAATGAATTTCTGGTGTGTCGTCCCGTTCTGTACGCCGACTTTTTTGCCTTTCAGCTGATCAACACTGGTGTATTTGCCTTGCTGACCCACAAACAGGGCAGAGTTGTCATAGTACGGGGTGGTAAACAGCACCTGCTTTTCACGCTCCGGAGTGATATCCATGCCCGCCATCACGGCTTCTACGCGACGGAATTTCAGGCTTGGGATCAGGCTGTCAAACGCCTGGTTAGAGAAAGTGCAGGTTGCATCAATCTCTTTACACAGCGCTTGTGCCAGGTCGACGTCAAAACCAACGATCTGGTTGTTTGCATCAATCGATTCAAACGGAGGATAGGAGGCTTCGGTAGCAAAACGAATGGTTTCGGCAGCTGTGGCGGAAAGACTAAAACCTGCAATTAACGCGGCAATCAGAACTTTTTTCATTGTTGTTATCCCGAATCTTAGTGAGAGAGATAGTTTTTAAATGCTTCGGTTTGCGGCTCGGTAAAGCAGCTCGCGTCGCCTTGTTCTACGATATGACCATTTTCCATATACACCACTCGGCTGGCGGTTTTACGCGCCACTTCAACTTCGTGGGTGACGATCACCTGGGTAATATTCGTTTCTGCCAGCTCACGAATGATGCTGACGATTTGTGCCGTAATTTCCGGGTCCAGTGCGGCGGTCGGTTCATCGAACAGCAGTACCTGCGGTTCCATCATCAACGCACGGGCAATAGCAACACGCTGCTGCTGACCACCAGAAAGATGCAGCGGGTAACGATCGCTATAAGGTTTGAGACGCAGACGTTCCAGCAGTTTTTCTGCACGGGCCAGCGCCTCATCTTTACTCAACCCCAGTACACGGCAGGGCGCTTCAATCAGGTTTTGCTGCACGGTCAGATGCGGCCACAGGTTGTATTGCTGAAACACCATGCCAACGTTACGACGCAAATCGCGAATCGCTTTGTCAGAGGGTGTTTTGGTGAAATCGAAATGGTTGCCTGCAATGTTGAGCGTACCGGAGCGCGGCATCTCAAGCAGATTGAGTACACGCAGCAGCGAGCTTTTACCCGCGCCGCTGGGGCCAAGTAACACCAGCGTTTCGCCCTGTGGGCAATCCAGCGTGATATCGAACAGCGCCTGATGCGCGCCGTAGAAGCAATTAATGCCGTTTAATTGAATACTCATTGACACTCGTATACTGGCAGTCTGATAGCTATTGAGGTCGAAGATAGTACCTTTGACAGAATAATTATGCAATATTTCTGCTTTAAAAGTTAAAAGCAAAGCGCATTATTCAATAAACATAGCACAAAATAACGGGGGCGGTGGTCGGCGAGCATAAATGTCGGCATTCCTCACGAAATGCCGGACAATTTACGGGGTTTATTGGTTGATCAAGGCGTTAGCGATTCTCGATGGACTGACGGAGCGTACCCGCCGTGGCATGAACGCTACCGCCTAAGTAACGCACATCGTCGATGACCCAACACTGGCCTTCCTGAATCATTAACACTTCATCCTGCCAGCCCTGGTCACCCTGTTTAAGATCCACGCGCAAAGGAATGTTACGGGCATCACGATTAGGGATAGTCGATGCACTGGCAACGTGGGCGCTGTCTGGCAAGGTGGTTCGACTGGAGAATGGATCGTTGGTCAGTAGTTCCCGATGGTTATTATCCCGGGAGGCATCGCTAAGCAGTGTCGCCAGTTTGTCGCTCAGATAAGGGCGCAAGGCGGTGATGTCGTTGCTGCGGTGCAAAATGCGGTAGTCATAAAATTGCTGGGCCACGTTATCCGGGCCTCCTTCAACGCAAGGACCACTGCGTGTGCCGTTATCTTTATAAGCTGGAGTGACTGTGGTGCAGGCACTGAGGAGCAGTGCGCAGGGGATAAGCATTGTCAATTTGCTGTAGCGCATAATGATTTCCTTATAAGCGATCGCTCTGAAAGCGTTCTACGATAATAATGATATCCTTTCAATAATAGCGTATCAGTCTGATAATGCTTTTGAGATCGAAGGCTTAGCAAACAAGGAGATCGATCATGCAATTTTCTACAACCCCAACTCTGGAAGGCCAGACCATCGTTGAATATTGCGGTGTGGTGACCGGCGAAGCGATTTTAGGTGCCAATATTTTCCGTGATTTCTTTGCCGGTATCCGCGATATCGTTGGCGGACGTTCCGGTGCGTATGAAAAAGAACTGCGTAAAGCACGGGAGATCGCCTTTGAGGAATTAGGCTCCCAGGCGCGGGCGCTGGGGGCCGATGCCGTCGTCGGTATTGATATCGACTACGAAACGGTCGGGCAAAACGGCAGTATGCTGATGGTTAGCGTCAGCGGTACGGCGGTGAAAACGCGTCGATGAGAAGAGTCTTCTGGCTGGTCGCTGCCGCTCTGTTATTGGCAGGGTGTGCAGGCGAAAAAGGCATTGTCGAGAAAGAGGGATATCAGCTTGATACCCGACGCCAGGCGCAGGCGGCGTATCCGCGCATTAAAGTGCTGGTGATCCACTACACCGCAGATGATTTTGATAGCTCGCTGGCGACACTGACCGATAAGCAGGTCAGCTCGCATTATCTGGTCCCTGCGGTACCACCGCGATACAACGGTAAACCGCGCATCTGGCAACTGGTGCCGGAACAAGAACTGGCCTGGCATGCGGGGATTAGCGCCTGGCGCGGGGCAACGCGCCTTAACGACACCTCTATTGGCATTGAGCTGGAAAACCGTGGCTGGCAAAAATCGGCCGGAGTGAAATATTTTGCCCCGTTTGAACCGGCACAGATTCAGGCGCTTATTCCACTGGCGAAAGATATTATTGCCCGTTATCACATCAAGCCGGAAAACGTAGTGGCACATGCGGATATCGCACCGCAGCGCAAAGACGATCCGGGGCCATTATTTCCCTGGCAGCAACTGGCGCAGCAGGGGATTGGTGCCTGGCCGGATGCGCAGCGGGTTAACTTTTACCTTGCCGGGCGCGCGCCGCACACACCGGTAGATACCGCGTCATTGCTGGAGCTTTTGGCGCGCTACGGTTATGACGTTAAACCTGATATGACACCGCGCGAGCAGCGGCGCGTGATTATGGCATTCCAGATGCATTTCCGCCCGACGTTATATAACGGCGAAGCGGATGCAGAAACTCAGGCGATTGCCGAAGCATTGCTGGAGAAATACGGGCAGGATTAGCGCGGCAGTTTTCCGTGGTCGCGTAGCCAGGCGGCAGTTTTCTCGATACCTTCATCCAGGGTGATGACCGGCTGATAACCTAACTCTTCCTGCGCACGCGTAATATCCAGCGTAAAGTCAAAATTCAACTTGGAGACGCCGTAGTGGGTCAGCGGCGGCTCTTTTGCTGACTTGCGGCCTAAACGCTCCATGCTGCGGGCGATCATATCCAGCATCGGGTAGGGGACGGAACGAATACGACAGTCAATATTCAACTCGTCGATCAGCTTCTGCACGATGCTGCGCAGTGTGCGATGCTCGCCGTTGGTGATGTTGTACACACGCCCGGAAGGTAGCTTATCGCAGGCTTCCTGGCTTGCCAGCCACATTGCGTGCACGGCATTTTCATAGTAGGTCATATCGACCAGCGCACTGCCGCCATGCGGTAACAGAATACTGCCGTAGTGGTGCATCATATGCGCCAGACGGGGAATAAAGACTTTATCGTGCGGTCCGAACAGACTTTGTGGGCGCAGAATAGTAAAGCGCGTTTGTGGATTCGCCTGCGAAAGCATATTGATCACTTCTTCGCTGGCTGCTTTGCTGCGGGCAAACTCGTTGGCGAAGCGGTGAGGGCGAAAATCTTCTTTAATATCGCGATGGTGGTGATAATCGAAGTACAGGGAGGGGGAAGAGATATGAATAAAGTCACGCACACCCCAGGCGACAGCCCATTCACCCAGGCGGCGAGTGGCGCGAACGTTAGCCAGATCGAAAGCCTGTTGTGTCCCCCAGGGTGAGGTAAAGCTGGAGCAGTGCCACAGCGTATCAATGCCCGCGAGCATCACTTTAGCTTGTGATGAAACCAGCTCGGTCAGATCCGCCGGAACAAACTCTGCGCCCATTTTTTCCAGCAATTTGCCCATTGCCTCGTTGCGACCGGTCGCTCGCACGCTGATGCCTTTCTGGCATAAAAACTCTACCGCGTTTCGACCTAAGCCGCTGGTGGCGCCGGTAACCAGTACCTTCATATCAATCCACTGTTGTTGAGAAAATGACGTGCGCATTCTTCCGTGATTTCCCCCATGATGCAATGGGAAACATGAAAGAATAACGCAGGTTTTGTCGATTAATCTGTGCTTTGTTCTGCCAGTCTGGCGATTTGTTTTGCCATTCCGCGAAAAATAAACAGATGCGCGGGGATCATCAATAACCAGTAAAACAGCCCCGGCATACCGTGCGGATGCCAGAAAGCGCGGACATCAATAGTACGATAGTCACCTTTATCTTCCAGGGTAAAACACAGTCGTCCCAGCCCCGGCGCTTTCATGCCAAATAACAACGTAAGTTGCTTTTTCGGTTCAACGACAATCACTTTCCAGCTATCCACCGCATCGCCGGTCTGTAAATATTCGCGCTCCGGGCGGCCTTTCGCCAGCTTATGACCGATCGCGCGGTCCATCAACGCCCGTGTCTGCCACAAAATATTGCCAAAGAAATAACGCTCTTTACCGCCGATTTGGTTCACCACCTGCCATAAAGCCGCAAGGCTGGCGGACGTTTTAACGGTAAACCCCGCCTGTTTGGCGAAATAACCGTACTCCGGTCGCCAGCGGGCAAAGGCCTGAGCGTCGTAGCCCCAGTCGCTGGAGTTGACCAGTTTTTCTTCCTCTTTCAACGTGCTACGTACCGCGTCATCGAAAGCGATCAGCCGTTGTGGGATGAGTGCACGTAGCGCGGTATCATCCGCCAGCAGATCGTGTTTCAGCCCCTGAATCAACGCCCTGGCGGTGGTGGGCGGTACGGAAGTAATCACATTGAGAAACCACACCGAAATCCAGCGGGTGGGGAGGGGGATGGGGATCAACCAGCGGCGCTTACCGCTCACCGCCATAAAATGTTCAAACTGTTGCTGATAACTGAGCACCTCTGGTCCGGCGGCTTCGAAGATGCGGTGTTCGCTGGCCGGATGATCTAACAACGCCACCAGATAGTGCAGCAAGTTTTCCAGCGCGATGGGCGTGGTGCGTGAACGTACCCAGCGTGGCGGCGTTAACACTGGCAGGTTGTAGACCATATCGCGCATGACTTCGAACGCCGCTGAACCTGCGCCAACGATAATTCCGGCCCGAAGTTCGGTCACAGGTACATTCGCTTCACGAAGAATGTCCGCCGTAGCCTGACGAGCACGCAGATGATCCGACTGCTCATGTGGCGGGGCCTGCAACGAACTGAGAAAGATTAATTGCTTAACTGGTACTTCACGTAGCGCATCGCGGACGTTGAGAGCCACCTGGCGCTCCTGAGCGATAAAATCGCCGCCTTCGCCCATGCTGTGCACCAGAAAATAGACGGTATCGATATCCTGCAACAGGGCCGGAAGGTTATCCGGCCAGCTGAGATCGACTTTATGGCAACTGACGTTTGCCAGTTGCAGCTTTGCAAGCCTGTCGACATGACGTGCCGCCGCCAGGATCTGATGCCCTTGCTGGCTGAGTGTGCGCACCAGATGCTGACCAATGTAGCCACTGGCACCGAGAACTAAAATGCGTTGCGGCACGTCTCTCTCCTTAACGCGCCAGGAATGCGCGCCAGTGGGCGGCGACTTCCGCCAGTTGTTCGCGCGAGACGTCAAGATGCGTCACCAGGCGGACAATCGGCGAGGCGTTAATCAGCACGTTTCTCGCTTTCATGTATTCGCCTAACGCGGCAGCATTTTCTTCCCCGACGCGAACAAACAGCATATTAGTGTCCTGACGCATCACATCCGCGCCTGCTTCACGCAGTTGCTCCGCCATCCAGGCGGCGTTGTCGTGATCTTCCTGCAACCGTGCGACGTTATTTTTCAGGGCATACATCCCGGCGGCAGCCAGAATCCCGGACTGACGCATCCCGCCACCGGCCATTTTCCGCCAGCGGATGGCACGTTTAATGTAATCACGATTACCGACGAGTAATGAACCGACTGGCGTCCCAAGACCTTTCGACAGGCAAATGGTGAACGAATCACAATATTGCGTGATCTCTTTCAGTTCGCAGCCGTAAGCCACCACGGCATTAAAGATGCGCGCACCGTCAACATGCAGCGCCAGATTGCGCTCGCGGGTAAATTCCCATGCTTCTTTCAGGTATTCACGCGGCAGCACTTTGCCGTTGTGGGTGTTTTCCAGACTGAGTAATTTGGTGCGGGCGAAATGGATATCGTCGGGTTTGATTTTCATCGCCACTTTATCCAGCGGTAGCGTGCCGTCGGCAGCCGCGTCGATGGGTTGCGGCTGAATACTGCCCAGCACCGCTGCGCCACCGGCTTCAAACAGATAGTTATGCGCGGCCTGACCGACAATATACTCTTCGCCACGTTCGCAGTGACTGAGCAGAGCGACCAGGTTGGCCTGAGTGCCGGTAGGCAGAAAAATGGCGGCTTCTTTACCGGAAAGCTCTGCTGCATAGTCCTGCAGAGCATTAACGGTAGGGTCGTCTCCGTAAACGTCGTCCCCAACCGGGGCGGCCATCATCGCTTCGAGCATGGCGCGGCTCGGTCGGGTAACGGTATCACTGCGTAAATCAATCATGGCATGTCCTTATTATGACGGGAAATGCCACCCTTTTTACCTTAGCCAGTTCGTTTTCGCCAGTTCGATCACTTCATCGCCGCGTCCGCTGATGATTGCGCGCAACATATACAAGCTAAATCCTTTGGCCTGTTCGAGTTTGATCTGCGGTGGAATGGCTAACTCTTCTTTGGCGACCACCACATCCACCAGCACCGGACCGTCGATGGAGAAGGCGCGTTGCAGGGCTTCATCAACTTCAGACGCTTTTTCTACACGGATACCCGTAATGCCGCACGCTTCGGCAATGCGGGCAAAGTTTGTGTCGTGTAGTTCGGTGCCGTCAGTCAAATAGCCACCAGCTTTCATCTCCATCGCCACAAAGCCCAGCACGCTGTTGTTAAAGACGACAATTTTCACTGGCAGTTTCATCTGCACTACTGAGAGGAAATCGCCCATCAACATGCTAAAACCGCCATCGCCGCACATGGCGACCACCTGACGTTCTGGCTCTGTCGCCTGCGCACCCAGCGCCTGCGGCATGGCGTTAGCCATCGAACCGTGGTTAAACGAACCTAACAGGCGACGCTTGCCGTTCATTTGTAGATAACGCGCTGCCCATACTGTTGGCGTGCCGACGTCACAGGTAAAGATTGCGTCATCGGCGGCAAAATGACTAATTTGCTGCGCCAGATATTGCGGGTGAATGGCTTTCTCGCTCGGTTTAGCTAAATCGTCCAGCCCTTTGCGGGCATCGCGGTAATCTTCCAGCGCTTTATCCAGAAATTTGCGATCGGCTTTTTCTTCCACCAGTGGCAGCAATGCACGCAGGGTTGATTTGATATCGCCGACCAGCGCCATATCTACCTTGCTATGCGCGCCGATGCTGGCTGGATTGATATCAATCTGAATGATTTTGGCATCGGTCGGGTAGAAGGCGCGGTAGGGAAATTGCGTGCCGAGCAGCACTAACGTATCGGCATTCATCATAGTGTGAAAACCTGACGAGAAGCCGATTAACCCGGTCATTCCAACATCATACGGATTATCGTATTCGACATGTTCTTTACCGCGCAGGGCATGAACAATAGGTGCTTTAATTTTCCCGGCAAACTCAACTAACTCTTTATGCGCCCCCGCGCAGCCGCTGCCACACATCAGGGCGATATTGCTGGAATAACGCAGCAGTTGCGCCAGTTTGCGTAACTCTTCTTCTTCCGGCGTCACAACTGGCTGTGGCGCATGATACCAGTGGGTAGTTGCTCCTTCTGGCGCAGGTTTTAACGCCACGTCACCCGGTAACACAACAACGGAAACGCCACGGTTAAGCACTGCTTTGCGCATAGCAATTGCCAGCACTTGTGGGATCTGCTCCGGGCTGGAAACCAGCTCGCAATAGTGACTACATTCGCGGAATAGCTCTTGTGGGTGGGTTTCCTGGAAATAGCCGCTGCCAATTTCGCTGGAGGGAATATGAGCGGCAATCGCCAGTACCGGAACGTGATTGCGGTGGCAATCGAACAGGCCGTTGATTAAGTGCAGGTTGCCGGGGCCGCACGATCCGGCACAGACCGCCAGTTCTCCGCTAAGTTGTGCTTCAGCGCCAGCGGCAAAGGCCGCCACTTCTTCGTGGCGGGTGGACATCCACTCGATGGTGCCCATGCGATTAAGACTGTCACTAAGACCGTTCAGAGAGTCGCCTGTGACTCCCCAGATGCGTTTCACCCCTGCCGATTCGAGTGTTTTGGCGATATAAGCTGCAACCGTTTGTTTCATGGTTCTCCATCTCCTGAATGTGATAACGGTAACAAGTTTAGTTCATCTGACGGAGGGGGAAGGGATGGGAGAGAAAGGAGGCACTAACGGTTAAATAGCCCGATGAAAGGAATATCATCGGGCATAAGGCGATTATGCGAGAACCAAATCCCCCTGCGGATGGCAGGAGCAGGCCAGTACGTAACCTTCAGCGATTTCGGCGTCGGTCAGCGTCATTGTGCTGCTCACCGTATATTCACCGGAAACCACTTTTGTCTTACAGCAGCCGCAAACACCCGCACGGCAGGCAGCGACAACCGGAACGTTATTGCTTTCCAGCGCCTCCAGTAGCGTGGTGCCAACCGGGGCGTAAAATTCTCGTGCCGGTTGCAGTTTGGTGAATTTCAGACCGCTGGTCGCCGCTTCTGCTACTGGGGTGAAGAATTTCTCTTTAAAGAAACGCGTCACGCCGAGCGCTTTCACTTCCTGCTCTACCCAATCCATATACGGAGCCGGGCCGCAGGTCATCACGGTACGTGAAGCTAAGTCAGGTACACCTGCCAGCAGTTCGCGAGTGAGACGACCAGCGATAAAGCCTTCGGTAACGTTATTTTCTGCCACCAGCGTTACCGGATAGTTACGCCACTCATCGGCGAAAATAACATCCTGCGGCGTACGCACGTTGTAGATCACCTGTACATCGGCCTGTGGACAGTTCTTCGCCAGCCAGCGACGCATCGACATAATCGGCGTGACGCCGCAGCCTGCCGCCAGCAACAGGAATTTATCTTCTGCTTTATCGTCGCAGGTAAATTCCCCCATCGCGTCCGAAAGCCAGAGATAATCACCGCGTTTTACATCGCGCGTCAGCCACTGGGAGCCGACACCGTCATCAATCCGCCGCACGGTCAGGGTGATATATTCACTCACGCCTGGCGTGGAGGAAATGGTGTAAGCACGCAGCGTTTCCGCTGAGTTTCGCACGCTGACCAGTGCATATTGCCCGGCGCGATATGGGTAGTAATCGTGGCAAATCAGGGAAATCGTCCACACATCCGGCGTTTCTTGCGTAATGTGATGAACCTGCATCCGCCACGGGCATTGATTCGTTGGCATCGTCATCGACAAACTCCTTACGCGCTCAACAGTTGCTTCATGTCTTCTTCAACAGTGGTGATAGAACGCAGGCCGAATTTCTCGTTCAGCACCGCCAGCAGGTCTGGTGTCAGGAAACCAGGTGCAGTCGGGCCGGTGACGATATTTTTCACGCCCAGAGAAAGCAGCGTCAGCAGAATGACGATCGCTTTCTGTTCAAACCAGGAGAGCACCAGCGACAGCGGCAGATCGTTCACACCACAGCCCAGTTTCTCTGCCAGAGTGACAGCCAGAATAATCGCTGAGTAAGCATCGTTACATTGACCTGCATCTACCAGACGCGGCAGACCTTCGATATCGCCAAACTCAAGTTTGTTAAAGCGATATTTACCACAGGCGAGGGTCAGGATCAGGCAGTCATCCGGCACGCTGGTGGCGAAATCGGTGAAGTAGTGGCGCTCGCCGCGTGCGCCGTCACAGCCACCAAGCAGGAAGATATGACGCAGTTTTTCACGGCTCACCAGATCAATCAGCGTATCAGCAGCGCCAAGCAGCGTCTGGCGACCAAAACCCACGGTGATAAGGTGCGGAATTTCGCTGTACGGGAAGCCTGCCATCTGTTGCGCCTGGGTGATAACCGCAGAGAAATCATCACCGTCCAGATGACGCACGCCAGGCCAGCCAACAATGCTGCGGGTCCAGATACGATCGTCATAAGCGCCTACGGTTGGGTCGATGATGCAGTTCGAGGTCATCACGATGGGGCCAGGGAAACGAGCGAACTCCACTTGCTGATTCTGCCAGCCGCTGCCGTAGTTACCGACCAGATGCTTGAATTTACGCAGCTCCGGGTAGCCATGCGCAGGCAGCATTTCGCCGTGGGTGTAGACATTAACGCCCGTGCCTTCGGTCTGTTCCAGCAGGTTGTAGAGATCTTTGAGATCGTGACCGGAAATCAGGATGCATTTACCCGCCGTCGCTTTGACGTTGACCTGGGTTGGCGTCGGGTGACCGTATTTACCGGTTTCGCCTGCATCCAGAATGCTCATCACTTTGAAGTTCATCTGGCCGATTTCCATTGAACACTCAAGAAGCGCGTTCATATCGGCAGGCCAGGTCCCCAGCCACGCCATGATTTTATGATACTGGGCATAAATATCGTTGTCGTATTGACCGAGAACATGCGCGTGTTCCATATAGGCCGCCGCACCTTTCAGGCCATACAGGCACAGCAGACGCAGGCCGAGAATGTTTTCGCCAATCGCCGCTTTATCTTTGTTAGGGGTAAATTCTGCTGCCTGACGTTGCAGCTCGCCGAGATCGTCGCTCACCAGTTGCAGGTCAGCCATCGGGTTATCGACGCGCGCGTTGGCATCTACAGCCAGGCATTGCGCTTTCAGCGCCTCGCGCAGGGCAATCGCTTCACGAGCGTAGCCGACAATACGCGGAGAATCGAAGTTAACGTTGGTCAGGGTTGAGAAAAAGGCACGTGGCGCGAAGCTGTCAACATCGTGGTTGATGATGCCGTATTCACGCGCTTTTACCGCCCAGGCAGAAAGCCCTTGCAGCGCCGCGATGAGTAAATCCTGAAGGTCAGAAGTTTCCGCCGTTTTACCACACATCCCCTGCGCGTATGAGCAGCCGTTTCCTGCCGGAGTACGGATAGTTTGTTCACATTGCACACAAAACATGATCACACCTTTTAAAGTTATATTTAATATACATGTTTAAGGTTAAGACGCTTAACGCGGGGATAAAAGGGATTTTTCATGCAACTTTAAGGGAGATTGATTTAGCGCAATTTTGGCGGCAGGGATCTACCGCCAGAGAGGTATTACGCAGAGAAAAAGGCGATGAGGATCGGCACTAACAGGCTAAGAATAAAACCGTGAACAATTGCCGCCGGGACCATATCCAGCCCGCCAGTACGTTGAAGAACGGGCAGGGTGAAATCCATTGATGTGGCACCGCATAAGCCCAGTGCAGTAGAGCGGCTGCGGCGAATCAGCCCAGGGATCAACATAATAGCAATCAGTTCACGGGCCAGATCATTAAAAAACGCCGCGCTCCCGATTACCGGGCCAAAAGATTCGGTCAATAAAATACCGGAAAGAGAATACCAGCCGAAACCGGAGGCCATTGCCAGCGCGGTATTGATGGGGAGATCAAGAATAAAGGCGTTAATTAAACCACCAATTAATGAACTGGCAACCACCACCACGGCGACAATCATTCCCCGGCGATTAAGGACAATCTGCTTTAAGGTCATGCCATTATTGCGCAACTGAATACCGACGAGGAAAAGTAGCAGAATTAACGTGTATTCGCTGGCTTCGGTCGCGTGTTGTAAGAAAGCCAGTCCACTCAGACCAATGGCAAAACCAATCACTACTACGCCGCACAGTTTTAGCGACTCCAGCGCCATCGCAATACGCGACGGGAGTTTTTCTTGCTGATGGTGATTGCGCCATGGCAGGCCTCGCTCCAGCCACATCAGGGCGGCAATATTACATAGTAAAATAACGGTAATACTGACAGCAGAATAATGCAGAATCGCCAACAGGTTACTGGCGAGGTTATCGAGAAACGCCAGACTGATACCCATAAAAAAGAGAATAAGGTAAACCATCCAGCTTAATAGCTGATTAATAACTTTTAATGCAGCTTTTTGGCGAAGCGGAATGAGGTAACCCACAATCAGGGGAACCAGAATGATTAACAGCCCAGAAAACATGAAAACCCAGTCCTTGCAAAGATGAAGTCGAAATGCGCGATGACACACTACTGAAAGCGGAAGGACGAGTAAAGTTGCAATTAAAAGGAAATGTTATGCATAAGGAGCAGTAGAGTATTCGTTTTCATTTAAAGATATTCTTGCGCTTTAATTACAAACTGCACCGATGTTGGTGGCGTCAAAATCGCCGAGGCGTTCCCTGAAGGCCGGGGCAGCCCACATGGATGTGGGCTGAGGGCGCGTTTTACAGGGATGTTACCTCGCGCCCGACCCGGTAGCCGTAAGGGATAAGTCGAGGGCACCGCGCAGCGGCGATTTTGTTCGCCAGAGCCCGGGGGTGCAGGGGGCGGCGGCGATTGGCCGCCCCCTGCGCGCTCCTTGCGCCAGTGGCAATATGTGGCTTAGCTCATGAAAGGAGCGCAACAAGATGATGAATCAACATATAACAACATCTTAAAAAAAGGCCTGACATTACGCCAGGCCTTCTGCGTTAATTAATCACGCTTTTCCAGCAGGGTCCGGTAAATCAGACCACCGATAATGCCGCCGACAATTGGCACCACCCAGAAGAACCACAGTTGTTCTAATGCCCAGCCGCCCTGGAAGATAGCAACCGCGGTGCTGCGCGCCGGGTTAACAGAAGTGTTAGTCACCGGAATACTGATTAAGTGAATCAGGGTTAAGGCCAGACCAATAGCGATCGGCGCAAAACCTGCCGGAGCGAATTTGTCGGTTGCGCCGTGGATCACCAACAGGAAACCTGCACTCAATACCAGTTCAACTACCAGCGCGGAAAGCATGGAATAACCGCCTGGTGAATGCTCGCCATAACCGTTAGAAGCAAAACCGCTGGCTGCCGCGTCAAAACCCGTTTTACCACTGGCAATTAAATACAGCAGCGCTGCCGCAACAATACCGCCGACAACCTGGGCAATTACGTAGCCAACGACTTCTTTTGCCGGAAAACGTCCGCCAGCCCATAAACCAATAGTGACCGCCGGGTTAAAATGACCACCAGAAATATGACCAACAGCAAAGGCCATCGTCAGAACGGTCAGACCGAACGCCAACGCCACGCCGGCAAAACCAATGCCTAATTCCGGGAAGCCTGCGGCCAGTACAGCACTACCACAGCCACCAAAAACAAGCCAGAAAGTACCAAAACATTCAGCTGCTAATTTTCTGAACATATCCACCTCAATTAAAAATTGACCCTGTGAAAAATATGGTCGTTTTATAGGGCCGTCGTAAAAAGTGACGACGGAAATAATGCGCGGCTATTTTAAAAACGAAGGCGAGTCATTCACCAGATAAATAAATCCAGTAAATTTGATTTAGGGCAACAGCGGGTTGCCCCATATAGTCGTTTGTCTGATTGACAGTGTAGTGCAAGCAAAAGATTTAATCCTTTAGGCGTAATAAAAAATAATTTATCATGCTAATTATTTGATTTTGTTGTTTTTGCAGACTTATCAGCAAGAGGGAGTATAACGCGATTATTCGCTCATTTTTCAGACATTTGCCATGCTTAAATGTGATGTCATCACGTATTAGCAAGGCCTTTCCCGTTATACTGCCAGCGTAAAGGATAAGTCACATATTTCTGGAGGGGATATGATTCTTGAGCGCGTTGAAATTGTGGGTTTTCGCGGTATCAACCGTTTGTCGTTGATGCTGGAACAAAACAACGTCCTGATTGGGGAGAACGCGTGGGGTAAATCCAGCTTGCTGGACGCCTTAACTCTGCTGCTATCGCCAGAATCAGATCTCTACCATTTTGAGCGCGACGATTTCTGGTTCCCGCCGGGAGATATCAACGGGCGAGAACATCATCTGCATATTATTTTGACCTTCCGCGAATCGCTGCCAGGCCGACATCGGGTTCGCCGTTATCGGCCGCTGGAAGCGTGCTGGACGCCATGCACCGATGGCTATCACCGTATTTTTTATCGTCTGGAAGGGGAGAGTGCGGAAGACGGCAGCGTGATGACACTGCGCAGTTTTCTCGATAAAGACGGACATCCGATTGATGTCGAGGATATTAACGATCAGGCACGCCATCTGGTGCGTTTAATGCCGGTGCTGCGCTTGCGTGATGCCCGTTTTATGCGCCGTATTCGTAACGGCACGGTGCCAAATGTCCCTAATGTGGAAGTCACCGCGCGCCAGCTCGATTTCCTCGCCCGTGAGTTATCCTCACATCCGCAAAATCTCTCTGATGGGCAGATTCGTCAGGGACTTTCCGCAATGGTACAGCTGCTTGAGCATTATTTCTCTGAGCAGGGGGCCGGACAGGCGCGATATCGTTTAATGCGGCGGCGAGCCAGCAATGAGCAACGAAGCTGGCGCTATCTGGATATCATCAACCGGATGATTGACCGACCTGGTGGGCGCTCGTATCGGGTTATTTTGCTCGGCCTGTTTGCTACTTTGTTGCAGGCAAAAGGCACATTGCGACTGGATAAAGACGCCCGTCCATTGTTGCTGATCGAAGATCCAGAAACCCGTTTACACCCCATTATGCTTTCAGTTGCCTGGCATCTGTTGAATCTTCTGCCATTGCAGCGCATTGCCACCACCAACTCGGGTGAGTTGCTTTCGTTAACGCCGGTAGAGCATGTTTGCCGACTGGTACGTGAGTCCTCGCGCGTTGCCGCCTGGCGTCTGGGGCCGAGTGGCTTGAGTACCGAAGATAGCCGACGCATATCCTTTCACATTCGTTTTAACCGTCCGTCATCGCTGTTTGCACGCTGCTGGTTGCTGGTGGAAGGGGAAACGGAAACCTGGGTTATCAATGAACTGGCGCGTCAGTGCGGACATCATTTTGATGCCGAAGGGATCAAGGTCATTGAGTTTGCCCAGTCCGGGCTAAAGCCACTGGTTAAATTTGCCCGCCGAATGGGGATTGAATGGCATGTACTGGTCGATGGCGATGAAGCAGGGAAGAAATATGCCGCTACGGTACGCAGCCTGTTGAATAACGATCGGGAAGCCGAACGAGAACATTTAACGGCGTTACCGGCGCTGGATATGGAACATTTTATGTATCGCCAGGGATTTTCCGATGTGTTCCACCGCATGGCGCAAATCCCGGAAAATGTACCGATGAATCTACGCAAAATTATCTCGAAAGCGATCCATCGCTCTTCCAAACCCGATCTTGCCATTGAAGTGGCAATGGAGGCAGGACGTCGTGGTGTGGACTCCGTACCGACGCTGCTGAAAAAAATGTTCTCACGCGTGCTGTGGCTGGCGCGCGGTCGCGCGGATTAACCGCGAAACATCGTGGCCATTTGTGGCTGAATAGCGTCGAGCATCTCATAGCGCCGACGGTATTCAGCCCGTTTTTTACTGGCGATTTCGGCAATCTCTTTTCGTGCTATCTGTGCTGGAAGGCGGTAATGGCGTTCAGCATCACATACGCCGCCAACCGATTCCCAGAAAGCGTTGTAATCAGCGTGGATCTTGCCTTCTTTATCGCGATAACGCAGGCTGCGGTAAATATGCGTTTCATTGCTGACGGCAATAATCTGCTCTACCTGCAAACGTTGGGCAAACAGACAGGCCGCTTCCATCACGAGGCGTTTGGGAAATAGCCCGTGGCAGGCTTTCGTCGCATTCTGGATTTCCTGATGTGGAATTTCCCATTTTGCGCCTTGCAGTCCGCCAATAAACATCGTTCTTTTCCCCTGATATTCACACAGGGTAAACGTGATCTCTGCCAGAGGAATACCTTCGCTGTTGCGGAACAGGATTGTGCTGTCACCTTCTTTATCCATTGAGATCATCATGGTCAGCTCAAGCGTGAACTGCTCGCCGTTTTTGCCTTCCAGCTTCGCCAGTTGCAGCCCGGGGGTATTCAAATATAAGCTGAATTCTTCCGCCGACATACATTCGCGGAGTAACGCATAATGGTAACGTAACGCCTCCAGCAATTGCTTACGGCTAAGATTCGCCGCAAGGTAAGGGCGATGCAGACGCACAGGCAGTCGCGGCTGGCGCGTTAACAATACATTGAGATTAGGCCAGTGGGAAAGTTCGTTCATCCACTCAACGCTTAAACGCGGCATAATCAACGAGCGCAGCAAAAATTTCTGGCGAAAACTACGGCGATGCCAGAATTTACCCGGCCGACACTGTCCACGTGCCAGACTAAGAAAAAGTGACAGGCTGCTGAGAGATTCAGATGGCGTAAAGGTCCGTTCAGTTAGCTGCGACATATTCATGAAATCAATGGTTATACATGACGTCGATTTCACCATTGCGTATCTTAACCAAACATCAATAGTGTGATTACTAACGTAAATTTTAGGGGTTTGTTGATATTTCGTTGAAGTTAATGACCCGGATTGGCATATGGAGTATTCAGAATATTTATGAAAAAGCGGAAAACCGTGAAGAAGCGTTACGTTATTGCGCTGGTGATAGTCATCGCCGGACTGATTACGTTATGGAGAATTCTTAACGCACCCGTGCCGACTTATCAGACACTGATTGTGCGCCCCGGTGATTTACAGCAAAGCGTGCTGGCGACCGGAAAGCTGGACGCGCTGCGTAAGGTTGACGTGGGCGCGCAGGTCAGCGGTCAGTTGAAAACGCTGTCGGTGGCGATTGGCGATAAAGTAAAAAAAGACCAGCTTTTAGGGGTCATTGATCCTGAACAGGCTGAAAACCAGATCAAGGAGGTCGAAGCAACGCTGATGGAGCTACGCGCGCAGCGGCAGCAGGCGGAAGCGGAGCTGAAACTGGCGCGGGTGACGTATTCCCGTCAGCAACGTCTGGCACAAACGCAGGCGGTTTCACAGCAGGATCTCGACACCGCCGCGACGGAGATGGCTGTGAAACAGGCGCAAATTGGCACCATTGACGCGCAAATCAAGCGCAATCAGGCTTCTCTCGATACGGCTAAAACCAATCTCGATTACACTCGCATCGTTGCCCCGATGGCCGGGGAAGTCACGCAAATCACCACTCTGCAAGGCCAGACGGTGATTGCCGCACAACAAGCACCGAACATTCTGACGCTGGCAGATATGAGCACCATGCTGGTAAAAGCGCAGGTTTCTGAAGCGGATGTAATCCACCTGAAGCCGGGGCAAAAAGCCTGGTTTACGGTACTTGGCGATCCACTGACGCGCTACGAGGGGCAAATCAAGGATGTACTACCGACGCCGGAAAAGGTTAACGACGCTATTTTCTATTACGCCCGTTTTGAAGTCCCCAACCCCAATGGTTTGCTGCGGCTGGATATGACTGCGCAAGTGCATATTCAGCTCACCGATGTGAAAAATGTGCTGACGATCCCTCTGTCGGCGTTAGGCGATCCGGTTGGCGATAATCGTTATAAAGTCAAATTGTTGCGTAATGGTGAAACACGCGAGCGTGAAGTGACGATTGGCGCACGTAACGATACCGATGTTGAGATTGTCAAAGGGCTGGAAGCGGGCGATGAAGTGGTGATTGGTGAGGCCAAACCAGGAGCTGCACAATGACGCCTTTGCTCGAATTAAAGGATATTCGTCGCAGCTATCCTGCCGGTGATGAGCAGGTTGAGGTGTTGAAGGGCATCACCCTCGATATTTATGCTGGTGAGATGGTGGCGATTGTTGGCGCTTCGGGTTCCGGTAAATCGACCCTGATGAATATTCTCGGCTGTCTGGATAAGGCCACCAGCGGCACCTATCGCGTCGCCGGTCAGGATGTTGCCACGCTGGACGCCGATGCGCTGGCGCAACTGCGCCGCGAGCATTTCGGCTTTATTTTCCAGCGTTACCATTTGCTTTCGCATTTAACCGCCGAGCAGAACGTTGAAGTTCCCGCCGTCTATGCTGGTCTTGAGCGGAAACAGCGGCTGCTTCGCGCCCAGGAGTTGCTGCAACGGCTGGGGCTGGAAGACCGTACAGAGTATTATCCGGCACAGCTTTCGGGTGGTCAGCAACAGCGCGTCAGCATCGCGCGGGCATTGATGAACGGCGGTCAGGTAATTCTTGCCGATGAACCAACCGGCGCACTGGACAGCCATTCTGGCGAAGAGGTGATGGCGATCCTGCATCAGCTGCGCGATCGCGGGCATACGGTGATTATCGTCACCCACGATCCGCAGGTCGCTGCTCAGGCCGAGCGGGTGATCGAAATTCGCGACGGCGAAATTGTGCGCAATCCTCCCGCCATTGAAAAAGTGAATGTTGCTGGCGGGACGGAGCCTGTTGTCAACACGGTGTCTGGCTGGCGGCAGTTTGTCAGCGGTTTTAACGAGGCGCTGACGATGGCATGGCGGGCGCTGGCAGCGAATAAAATGCGTACTTTACTGACCATGCTGGGGATTATTATCGGTATTGCGTCGGTGGTTTCCATTGTCGTGGTGGGTGACGCCGCCAAACAAATGGTGCTGGCGGATATTCGTTCTATTGGTACGAATACTATTGATGTCTATCCCGGGAAAGATTTTGGCGATGACGATCCGCAATATCAACAGGCGCTGAAGTACGACGACTTAATCGCCATCCAAAAACAACCGTGGGTCGCCTCAGCCACACCTGCCGTCTCGCAAAACCTGCGCCTGCGTTATAACAATGTTGATGTTGCTGCCAGTGCCAATGGCGTGAGCGGCGATTATTTTAATGTCTATGGCATGACCTTCAGTGAAGGGAACACCTTTAATCAGGAGCAGCTGAACGGTCGTGCGCAGGTCGTGGTTCTCGACAGTAATACTCGCCGCCAGCTTTTCCCCCATAAAGCAGATGTGGTTGGCGAGGTGATTCTGGTCGGCAATATGCCCGCCAGAGTCATTGGTGTGGCGGAAGAAAAACAGTCGATGTTTGGTAGCAGTAAAGTGCTGCGTGTCTGGCTACCTTACAGCACGATGTCCGGGCGAGTTATGGGCCAGTCGTGGCTTAACTCCATTACTGTCAGGGTGAAAGAAGGATTTGACAGCGCCGAGGCGGAACAGCAACTCACGCGTTTACTTTCACTGCGCCACGGAAAGAAGGATTTCTTTACCTGGAACATGGACGGCGTCTTGAAAACTGTTGAAAAGACCACACGTACTTTACAACTGTTTCTGACGCTGGTGGCGGTGATTTCGCTGGTGGTGGGCGGTATTGGTGTAATGAATATTATGCTGGTGTCAGTGACCGAGCGGACGCGGGAAATTGGCATTCGCATGGCTGTAGGTGCGCGAGCAAGCGATGTTTTGCAACAGTTCCTGATCGAAGCCGTACTGGTTTGCCTGGTCGGTGGCGCGTTGGGAATAACACTGTCACTGTTAATTGCTTTCACCTTGCAGCTTTTCTTACCCGGCTGGGAGATTGGTTTTTCACCGTTGGCGCTGCTGCTGGCGTTTCTCTGCTCGACGGTCACCGGGATTTTATTTGGCTGGTTACCCGCACGAAATGCGGCACGACTGGATCCAGTAGATGCTCTGGCACGAGAGTAATTTTTGAGATAAAAATGCCAGCCGATCGGGCTGGCATTTTGCCTTTAGGATGTACACAATGAGACAGAAGAGCTATGCGACTGCCGCTTCTACTTCGACGGGCACAATAACACTGGCGTGATTGCCTTTTGGCCCCTGGTGGACATCAAACTGAACGGATTGTCCAGCTTTTAGCGTTCTGTAACCATCCATCTGAATGGTGGAATAATGAGCGAAAATATCTTCGCCGCCGCCTTCAGGGCAGATGAAACCAAACCCTTTGGCATTGTTGAACCACTTAACAGTACCCTTTTCCATGCTTCGACATCCTTCGCAAATCTTATACAAGTAAGATGGAATAAACCGGGGTCAGAGAGGGGGCTGTTCAAAACCTCGCCAACTCTAGAAATACAATTTAGAGAATTAGGGCGAGCCGTCAAGCATTTGACAGGGGACAGGGGGCAGGTATGAATCAAAAATTTGAAGCAGTTAACGCTATTGACAGGAATGTGACAGATGTCGCTGATGCCAACGATAGATGATAGTTATCTATCATGTGGAGTAGATTGGTCAGGCAAATAAGCTCTTGTCAGCGGCAGGGCGTTCTGCCGATAACCGTAACCGAAGATGATAACTGACAATGGGTAAAACGAACGACTGGCTGGACTTTGATCAACTGGCGGAAGAAAAAGTTCGCGACGCGCTAAAACCGCCATCTATGTATAAAGTGATATTAGTCAATGATGATTACACTCCGATGGAGTTTGTTATTGACGTGTTACAAAAATTCTTTTCTTATGATGTAGAACGTGCAACGCAATTGATGCTCGCTGTTCACTACCAGGGGAAGGCCATTTGCGGAGTCTTTACCGCCGAGGTTGCAGAAACCAAAGTGGCGATGGTGAACAAGTACGCGAGGGAGAATGAGCATCCATTGCTGTGTACGCTAGAAAAAGCCTGAATGCAGGCATAAAAATTGGGGGAGGTGCCTATGCTCAATCAAGAACTGGAACTCAGTTTAAATATGGCTTTCGCCAGAGCGCGCGAGCACCGTCATGAGTTTATGACCGTCGAGCACTTGTTACTGGCGCTGCTCAGTAACCCATCTGCCCGGGAGGCGCTGGAAGCGTGTTCTGTGGATTTGGTTGCGCTCCGTCAGGAACTGGAAGCCTTTATTGAACAAACCACACCCGTTCTGCCTGCCAGTGAAGAGGAGCGCGACACACAGCCGACGCTGAGTTTTCAGCGTGTACTGCAACGTGCGGTCTTCCATGTCCAGTCCTCCGGTCGCAATGAGGTTACCGGTGCAAACGTTCTGGTCGCTATCTTTAGCGAACAGGAGTCGCAGGCGGCATATCTGTTGCGTAAACATGAAGTCAGCCGTCTCGATGTGGTGAATTTTATCTCTCATGGCACGCGTAAAGACGAGCCGACACAGTCTTCTGATCCTGGCAGCCAGCCAAACAGCGAAGAACAAGCTGGTGGGGAGGAACGTATGGAGAATTTCACGACGAACCTGAATCAGCTTGCGCGCGTGGGCGGAATCGACCCACTGATTGGTCGTGAGAAGGAGCTTGAGCGTGCTATTCAGGTTCTCTGCCGTCGCCGTAAAAACAACCCGCTGCTGGTGGGGGAATCTGGTGTCGGTAAAACCGCGATTGCAGAAGGTCTTGCCTGGCGAATTGTTCAGGGCGATGTGCCGGAAGTGATGGCTGACTGTACAATTTACTCTCTCGATATCGGTTCTCTGTTAGCGGGCACTAAATATCGCGGCGACTTTGAAAAACGTTTTAAAGCGTTGCTCAAGCAGCTGGAGCAGGACACTAACAGCATCCTGTTTATTGATGAGATCCACACCATTATCGGTGCGGGTGCAGCGTCTGGTGGCCAGGTCGATGCGGCTAACCTGATCAAACCGTTGCTCTCCAGCGGTAAAATTCGCGTAATTGGTTCGACAACCTATCAGGAGTTCAGCAACATTTTCGAGAAAGACCGTGCTCTGGCGCGTCGCTTCCAGAAAATTGATATTACTGAACCGTCGATCGAAGAAACTGTTCAAATCATCAATGGCCTGAAACCGAAGTATGAAGCGCACCACGACGTGCGTTATACCGCAAAAGCGGTGCGTGCGGCGGTAGAGCTGGCGGTGAAATACATTAACGATCGTCATCTGCCGGATAAAGCCATTGATGTTATCGACGAAGCGGGCGCTCGCGCACGTCTGATGCCGGTAAGCAAACGCAAGAAAACCGTTAATGTGGCGGATATTGAGTCCGTGGTGGCCCGTATTGCACGCATTCCAGAGAAGAGTGTTTCTCAGAGTGACCGCGATACCCTGAAAAACCTCGGCGATCGCCTGAAAATGCTGGTCTTCGGCCAGGATAAAGCCATTGAGGCGCTGACTGAAGCCATTAAGATGGCGCGTGCAGGTTTAGGTCACGAACATAAACCGGTCGGTTCGTTCCTGTTTGCCGGTCCTACCGGGGTCGGGAAAACAGAGGTGACGGTACAGCTTTCGAAAGCGTTGGGCATTGAGCTTCTGCGCTTTGATATGTCCGAGTATATGGAACGCCATACCGTCAGCCGTCTGATTGGTGCGCCTCCGGGATACGTTGGTTTTGATCAGGGCGGTTTGCTGACTGATGCGGTCATCAAGCATCCACATGCGGTTCTGCTGCTGGACGAAATCGAGAAAGCGCACCCTGACGTGTTCAATATTCTGTTGCAGGTGATGGACAACGGTACGCTGACCGATAACAACGGACGCAAAGCGGACTTCCGTAACGTGGTGCTGGTGATGACCACCAACGCCGGGGTACGTGAAACTGAGCGTAAATCCATTGGTCTTATCCACCAGGATAACAGCACCGATGCGATGGAAGAGATTAAGAAGATCTTTACACCGGAATTCCGTAACCGTCTCGACAACATTATCTGGTTTGATCATCTGTCAACCGACGTGATCCATCAGGTGGTGGATAAATTCATCGTCGAGTTGCAGGTTCAGCTGGATCAGAAAGGTGTTTCTCTGGAAGTGAGCCAGGAAGCGCGTAACTGGCTGGCCGAGAAAGGTTACGACCGGGCAATGGGCGCACGTCCGATGGCGCGTGTCATCCAGGACAACCTGAAAAAACCGCTCGCCAACGAACTGCTGTTTGGTTCGCTGGTGGACGGCGGTCAGGTCACCGTCGCGCTGGATAAAGAGAAAAATGAGCTGACTTACGGATTCCAGAGTGCACAAAAGCACAAGGCGGAAGCAGCGCATTAATCTGATTGTCAGGTAGGTTGGTCAAGTCCGTAATCTCGAAAGAGGTTGCGGACTTTTTATTTATGGGGTGGAGGTTCAGACCCTTTTTTTAATGATGATGGTAAGTTGTTGATAATTAGTGCTGCGGGAAGGTAAGGATAAAAAAGGGTGCTGCAGGAGAATGGGATGGTTTTGCTTTATTAACAACGGGCTAAACGTGTAGTATTTGAGTTCACTGCCGTACAGGCAGCTTAGAAAAACCTACCGTCTTGGCTAGCGGTTGCAGCGAACGTTCACTGCCGTACAGGCAGCTTAGAAAGGAACAATCTTGCAAAGGCTGTGAAAGTTGGCGTTCACTGCCGTACAGGCAGCTTAGAAATTCACAGGTAACATACTCCACCCACCATGTTCACTGCCGTACAGACAGATAAAATGCGAAAAAAAAGCTCGCACTTTCGTACGAGCTCTTCTTTAAATATGGCGGTGAGGGGGGGATTCGAACCCCCGATACGTTGCCGTATACACACTTTCCAGGCGTGCTCCTTCAGCCACTCGGACACCTCACCAAATTGTTTTGCTGCCAAACCTCATGGGTGGCAACGGGGCGCTACTATAGGGAGTTGGAGTAAAACGGTCAAGAAGAATTTTAATGATAATTATTGTTTGCTCATACTGTAAACAACTTGTGCAGTATATCTACATCGAGACAAGTTATGGACTTATACTTCCAAAGTACTTCATACATATCACAAAATAAAAAGGCCGGTTAAACCGACCTTTTACTCGTTCTTTCTCTTCGCCCATCAGGCGGTAAAACAATCAGCGACTACGGAAGACAATGCGGCCTTTGCTCAGGTCGTACGGGGTCAGTTCAACAGTCACTTTGTCGCCCGTCAGGATGCGGATGTAGTTTTTGCGCATTTTACCGGAGATGTGTGCAGTAACCACGTGACCGTTTTCTAACTCTACGCGGAACATGGTATTAGGCAACGTTTCAAGAACGGTACCTTGCATTTCAATATTGTCTTCTTTGGCCATCTAATCCTCTGGGGTATCACTACCGTAATTTGAACCGGCAAGATAATGCCGAAGTTCTGTAAATAAGTAAAGATTTGCGCGCTAAATCGCAACAAACAGGTTCGGCACATTACTCCGAAAACACACGGCTAAGCCGCACCAAAAGCGCAACGTATAAGGGAGCGGTGAGATAAACGATGGGCGTTACCTGACGCGAAAAATTCCTTATCGGCAGCGGGGTAATGAGCGTAACCAACTCTGCGACCGCAATTATAACACTCTGGGGAGAAATGTGCCGAAAACATTCATTCTTGTGGTGAAAACAAGCACCGTGGTACCCAGAAATTATTCGGCAATCGTCCGAGGCGCATTTGATTGAGATAATTAAGGTAATCCCGGCGGGGAATTTCGCAGGCACCAAGCGATGCTGTGTGATCGTTAAGGACCTGGCAGTCGATAAGCTTACCGCCATGACCGATAAATTCCTCACAGAATACCAGAAGCGCCGTTTTAGACGCATTTTCCATCCGGCTGAACATGGACTCGCCACAAAATAGTGTTCCCTGGGCCACGCCGTACATACCGCCGACAAGCTCATCTTCACGCCAGACTTCAATGGAGTGGGCATGACCGAGTTCGTGAAGGCGATGGTAGGCTTCGACCACGCCACGCGTGATCCAGGTTCCTTCTTCGCGATCGCTGGCACAGCCTTCAATGACCTGACCAAAAGCGTAATTCATCGTGACACGATAGGGCGAGCGTTTATGAAATCGCTTCATACTACGGCTGATATGCAGTGATTCTGGCCATAGCACCGCGCGGGGATCGGGCGACCACCAGAGGATGGGGTCGCCTGGAGAAAACCACGGAAAAATACCACGCTGGTAAGCCATTAACAGGCGCGCAGGGCTAAGATCGCCCCCAAGTGCCAGCAGGCCGTTAGGCTCACGTAATGCGCCTTCCGGGGAAGGGAAGGCTATTGAATGGCGAGAAAGCTGAACCAGGCGCATGACCGCAAAACTCCACGCAAGTCGGATCGTTCAATAATAGCTTACAAACCCTGCTTGAACTGGTAATAACGCCCCTGTCTGGCAAGCAGTTCTGCGTGAGTACCTTGCTCAATAATTTGCCCGTTGTCCATCACTATTATTTGTTGGAAACGAGAGAGTCCGCGAAGTCGATGGGTGACCATTAACACCGTTTTCTCACGCATCATTTCTGCAAGCAATTCAAGGATCTGGCTTTCGGTTGTGGCATCTAAGCCTTCGGTAGGTTCATCCAGCAACACCAGTGGCGCATCATGTAACAGCGCACGGGCGATAGCCAGACGGCGCAGTTCACCACCGGAGAGCTGGCGTCCGCCTTCACCTAACCAACTGTTGAGACCTGCATCCTCGAGCAGCTTCTCCAGACCAACGCGACGCAAGATCTCCGACAGAGCCTCATCACTACTGCCAGGCGAGGCGAGTAACAGATTATCACGCAGCGTGGCGCTAAACAGATGCACTCGCTGAGGAACAACGCTGATGGTCTGTCGTAGAGCCGCTTCATTCAGGCTGGCTATGGGGCTATCGTTAAGCAAAATCTCGCCCTGTTGCGGGTCCCAAGCGTGGGTCAGCAGTTGTAACAGTGTTGATTTGCCGCATCCGGTTCGCCCGAGAATCGCAATATGTTCCCCGGCGTTTACCTGAAGAGAAATCCCTTTAAGTGCCTGTTGGGATTGCTCCGGATAAGTGAACTGAACATCCCGTAATGTCAGCGAAACGCGATCGGCAACACGAGTTTGGGTATCAGGGAAGGTGACTTCCGGTTTTTGATCCGTTAAATCAGTGATCCGAACGGCAGAGGCAATGACTTGCCCCAGATGCTGAAATGCACCCGTTACTGGTGCCAGTGCTTCAAACGCGGCTAACGCGCAGAAGACAAACAGGGCAATTAACGCGCCGGGTTGAGCATTGCCGCCAACGCCGCCAGACGCCATCCACAGCATCAGGATCACCGCTAATGCGCCAATGAGCAGCATTATCGCTTGCGACAATGCGGTCAGTTCAGATTGACGGCGTTGCGCTTCCAGCCATTGAATTTCTGTATTCTCTAGTTGCGTGCGATAACGATCGCTGGCACCAAAAATGGTCAGCTCAGCTTGCCCTTGCAGCCAGGCCGTCAGTTGTTGGCGATACTGTCCGCGAAGATGAGTCAGATTTTGCCCGGTGCTTTTTCCCGCACGATAAAACAGCGGTGGCATCAGGAAAAGCGTCAGTAACATAATGCCGCCCAGCGTAAAGGCGAGGGTGAAATCAAGGAAACTTAACCCGATTGTCACCACCATAATCACCACAAAAGCGCCCACCAGCGGCGAGATAACGCGCAGGTAAAGATGATCGAGCGTATCAACATCCGCCACCACGCGATTGAGCAATTCGCCCTGACGATAGCGCGCCAGTCCGGCAGGGGAGAGGGGCAGCAATTTGCTGAAGGTGTAAATGCGCAGATGCTGCAACACGCGGAAAGTCGCGTCGTGACTTACCAGACGTTCAAAATAGCGCCCGGCAGTACGGGTGATTGCTGCGCCACGCACGCCCGCAGCGGGTAGCATATAGTTGAAGCTGTACAGTCCGGCAACCCCCGCAACCGCTGAGGCCGAGAGGAACCAGCCGGAAAGTGTCAACAGACCGATACTGGCGAGCAGCGTCACAATTGCCAGCACAATACCAAGACTTAACATCCATTTATGACGTTTATACAGTGCCAGATAGGGTAGCAAAGCGCGCATTTAAATCTCCTCCTGACGATGGGCCAGTAATGTGGCGAATGGGCCACCAGCCACACTTAATTCCGCGTAACGTCCTTGCTCAATAATCCGGCCATCCTGCATAACCCAAATGACATCCCAGTCAGCAAGATCTTCTAACTGGTGGGTGACCATTAACGTTGTCTGGCGCAGAGAGGCGGCATTCAGCGCCTCCATTACGCGCTGTTCACTGTGAGCATCAAGGCTGGCAGCGGGTTCATCCAACAGTAATAGCGAACAGGGATTTAGTAACGCACGGGCCACCGCCACGCGCTGCGCCTGCCCCACGGAAAGGCGGGCAGCCTGGTCGCCAACAGGCGTATCAACGCCTTGTGGCAGGAGCGGTAGAAACTCGCTGACCCAGGCGTTATCCAGCGCTGCTTGTAATTCTTGTTCGCTGGCATCAGGTCGCGCCAGTAGTACGTTATCCCGTAATGTTGCTGCCGGTAATTGTGGGTTTTGCCCAACCCAGGAGAGATGTTTACGCCATGATTCTGGTGATAAATCGCGTAATTCTATCCCGTTGATTCGTAATGATCCCTGATATGAGAGAAAACCAGAAAGCGCGTTCAGCAGTGAGCTTTTACCTGAACCGCTGCGACCAACCAACACTGCACGTTGGCCTGCTGGCAAAGTAAAGTTCAGCGGTCCGGCCAGCGTTTTACCTTCCGGCGACGTGATAAACAGATCCTCGGCCTCAATGGTCAGCGGATCGGTCAATGCTAATTCCGCCTCACCGCGCTGCGGATGGGCGAGCGGGGTTTCCATAAACGTTTTCAGACTGTCAGCTGCACCAACAGCCTGGGCTTTAGCATGATAAAACGTACCGAGATCGCGTAATGGCTGGAAAAACTCTGGCGCAAGGATCAGGGCCAGAAAACCCGCAGCCAGCGTCACGCCAGTATCGTAGTGACCAAAATCCAGCTCGCCGAGATAGGAAAAACCAAAGTAGACCGCCACCAGAGCAATTGACAGCGAGGTAAAAAATTCGAGAATGCCGGAGGATAAAAACGCCAGTCGTAGCACTTCCATTGTCCGTTGGCGGAAATCTTCCGAAGCAGAACGAATACTTTCAATTTCAGCTTCACCACGACCAAAAATACGCAATGTTTCCATGCCGCGCAGGCGATCGAGGAAATGCCCACTTAAGCGAGCAAGAGCGAGAAAGTTACGTCGGTTAGCATCGGCAGCCCCCATTCCAACCAGCGCCATAAACAACGGAATTAGCGGTGCTGTGCCCAGCAGAATGAGCGCCGCAGCCCAGTTAGAGGGGAAGATCGCCACCACAATCAGCAACGGCACCGACACTGCCAGCGCCATTTGCGGCAGATAGCGTGCATAGTAATCATGCATATCGTCAATTTGCTCGAGTACCAGCGTCGCCCAGCTCCCCGCAGGTTTACCCTGAATCCACGCTGGCCCTGCTTGTTGCAGACGGTCGAGAACCTGACGGCGGATGGCAAAGCGGATATGCTGCCCGGCGTGATAACCCACCCGTTCGCGTAACCAGACCACCCATGCGCGCAGTACAAAGGTCAGAACCAGTAACGTAAAGGGAAGCAGCAGGGCTTCACGGGGAATATTCTCCATAATCATATGTTGCAGAATTCGCGCCATGAACCAGGCCTGGGCAATGATCAATATGCCGCTCACAAAGCCCAGCAGACGAGAAATATTCAGCCAACGTTGGGAGATGACGCTTTGCTGTTTTAACCAGCGGGTTAACTCTTTTTGACGAGATTTATTCATTGCACGCTTAGCAGGTGAGTTATCAGAATTATTTGCAGAGCAATGTTACAACGGGGAAAAAATAAAGGCGACCCATAGTCGCATGGTGTCGCCTTCTTTACTTTTGTTACTGATTTGTAAAATTATTTTGCGTCAGCTAAACCATCGAGGTAGCGTTCCGCATCAAGTGCTGCCATGCAGCCTGTACCGGCCGAAGTAATGGCCTGGCGATAAATGTGATCCATCACGTCGCCTGCGGCAAAGACGCCAGGAATGCTGGTCTGGGTGGCATTACCATGAATACCCGACTGTACTTTGATGTAGCCGTTTTCCAGTTCCAGCTGCCCTTCGAAAATCGCAGTATTCGGGCTGTGACCGATAGCAACAAACAGACCGGCAACGTCGAGTGACTCGATGTTATCGCTGTTTTGCGTATCGCGCAGACGAACGCCAGTGACACCCATTTGATCGCCGGTCACTTCTTCCAGCGTACGGTTGGTGTGCAGAATGATGTTGCCGTTCTCCACTTTATCCATCAGGCGCTTAATGAGGATTTTTTCCGCGCGGAAACCGTCACGGCGGTGAATCAGATGCACTTCCGAAGCGATGTTAGACAGATACAGCGCCTCTTCAACCGCGGTATTGCCGCCGCCGATGACCGCAACTTTCTGGTTGCGATAGAAGAAACCGTCGCAGGTTGCACAAGCAGAAACCCCACGGCCTTTAAAGGCTTCTTCAGAGGGCAGGCCGAGATAGCGTGCAGAAGCTCCGGTGGCAATAATCAGCGCGTCGCAAGTGTATTCGCCGTTATCGCCATTCAGACGGAACGGACGGTTTTGCAGATCCACCTTGTTGATATGATCAAAAATGATCTCAGTTTCAAACTTGGTGGCATGTTCGTGCATGCGCTCCATTAATAACGGACCGGTCAGATCGTTTGGATCGCCAGGCCAGTTTTCCACTTCCGTGGTGGTGGTCAGTTGGCCGCCTTTTTCCATGCCGGTAATCAGCACAGGTTGCAGGTTGGCGCGCGCCGCGTAGACAGCAGCGGTGTATCCCGCCGGGCCTGAACCCAGGATAAGCAGTTTACTGTGTTTGGTCGTGCCCATGAGATCCCCATAGTTGTTGGCAGACAATGGGCAGGATTGTAGGGAATTTACAGACGTAAAAAAAGAGTATGACGATTTTGTTAACAATTTGTGCAATCGGCAGCATCGATAAGCAGGTCAAATTCTCCCGTCATTATCACCTCTGCTACTTAAATTTCCCGCTTTATAAGCCGATTAAATGATGAATAAACGCCCCTGTTAATGAATATCTGGCATGTTGTACTAAAAATCGATGTTTTGCTTTGACAATCCCCTGGTGTTTTGCGAAAACATTCGAGGAAGAAAAAAAACAGTATTCTTATATGCGCATAACCATGCATGTAAATACCATGTTTACCGTGCTAGTGAAATCTACGTATGGCGTGGACAGACGCCATTCGTGATGTCGATAGCTGCCACAAGGCAACGGTCTTCTCACCGTAGACCCAGGCATTGCGCGCCGTGAATCTTCATGATTTCGGTCTATCGTGACGGGTAGCGACTCTGAACAGTGATGTTTCAGGGTCAGACAGGAGTAGGGAAGGAATACAGAGAGACAATAATAATGGTAGATAGCAAGAAGCGCCCTGGCAAAGATCTCGACCGTATCGATCGTAACATTCTTAATGAGTTGCAAAAGGATGGGCGTATTTCTAACGTCGAGCTTTCTAAACGTGTGGGACTTTCCCCAACGCCGTGCCTTGAGCGTGTGCGTCGGCTGGAAAGACAAGGGTTTATTCAGGGCTATACGGCGCTGCTTAACCCCCATTATCTGGATGCATCACTTCTGGTATTCGTTGAGATTACTCTGAATCGTGGCGCACCGGATGTGTTTGAACAATTCAATACCGCTGTACAAAAACTTGAAGAAATTCAGGAGTGTCATTTAGTATCCGGTGATTTCGACTACCTGTTGAAAACACGCGTGCCGGATATGTCAGCCTACCGTAAGTTGCTGGGGGAAACCCTGCTGCGTCTGCCTGGCGTCAATGACACACGGACATACGTTGTTATGGAAGAAGTCAAGCAGAGTAATCGTCTGGTTATTAAGACGCGCTAACACGGAACAGGTGCAAAATCGGCGTATTTTGATTACACTCCTGTTAATCCATACAGCAACAGTACTGGGGTAACCTGGTACTGTTGTCCGTTTTAGCATCGGGCAGGAAAAGCCTGTAACCTGGAGAGCCTTTCTTGAGCCAGGAATACACTGAAGACAAAGAAGTCACATTGACAAAGTTAAGTAGCGGCCGCCGCCTTCTGGAGGCGTTGCTGATCCTTATTGTCCTGTTTGCCGTCTGGTTGATGGCTGCCTTACTAAGCTTTAACCCTTCGGACCCCAGCTGGTCGCAAACGGCCTGGCATGAACCTATCCATAATTTAGGTGGGATGCCCGGTGCGTGGTTGGCAGATACGCTGTTCTTTATTTTTGGCGTGATGGCTTACACCATTCCCGTCATTATTGTCGGCGGTTGTTGGTTTGCCTGGCGTCATCAGTCCAGCGACGAATACATTGATTATTTTGCCGTTTCGCTACGCATCATTGGCGTTTTGGCGCTCATCCTTACCTCCTGTGGTCTGGCGGCAATCAACGCTGACGATATCTGGTATTTTGCCTCCGGTGGCGTCATTGGCAGCTTACTAAGCACTACGCTACAACCACTGCTACACAGTAGCGGGGGAACTATTGCGCTGCTCTGCGTTTGGGCAGCGGGCCTGACGTTGTTCACCGGTTGGTCATGGGTGACCATTGCTGAAAAACTCGGCGGCTGGATTTTAAACATTCTCACCTTCGCCAGTAATCGTACCCGTCGCGATGATACCTGGGTCGATGAAGATGAGTATGAAGACGACGCAGAGTATGAAGATGAAAATCACGGCAAACAGCATGAATCACGCCGTGCCCGTATTCTTCGCGGCGCGCTAGCGCGTCGTAAACGGTTGGCGGAAAAATTCATTAATCCGATGGGGCGGCAAACAGACGCTGCGTTGTTCTCCGGTAAGCGGATGGATGATGACGAAGAGATTACCTACACTGCACGCGGTGTGGCTGCCGACCCGGACGACGTCCTATTTTCGGGCAATCGTGCAACGCAGCCAGAATATGACGAATACGATCCATTATTAAACGGTGCGCCAATTACCGAACCTGTCGCTGTAGCAGCTGCTGCTACCACGGCGACACAAAGCTGGGCTGCGCCGGTTGAACCTGTGACTCAGACGCCGCCTGTTGCCTCTGTTGATGTTCCACCTGCGCAACCTACAGTAGCCTGGCAGCCTGTACCGGGTCCACAAACGGGAGAGCCGGTTATTGCTCCTGCACCGGAAGGTTACCCACAGCAGTCACAATATGCGCAGCCTGCAGTGCAATATAATGAGCCGCTGCAACAACCAGTACAGCCGCAGCAGCCGTATTATGCACCTGCAGCTGAACAACCTGCGCAACAGCCGTATTATGCCCCTGCGCCAGAACAACCGGTGGCAGGTAACGCCTGGCAAGCCGAAGAGCAGCAATCCACTTTTGCTCCACAGTCTACATACCAGACTGAGCAAACTTATCAGCAGCCAGCCGCTCAGGAGCCGTTGTACCAACAGCCGCAACCCGTTGAACAGCAGCCTGTTGTGGAGCCTGAACCCGTTGTAGAAGAGACAAAACCCGCGCGTCCGCCGCTTTACTACTTTGAAGAAGTTGAAGAGAAGCGAGCCCGTGAACGTGAACAACTTGCGGCCTGGTATCAACCGATTCCAGAACCGGTTAAAGAACCAGAACCGATCAAATCTTCGCTGAAAGCACCTTCTGTTGCAGCAGTACCTCCAGTAGAAGCCGCTGCCGCTGTTTCCCCGCTGGCATCTGGCGTGAAAAAAGCGACACTGGCGACGGGGGCTGCCGCAACCGTTGCCGCGCCAGTCTTCAGTCTGGCAAATAGCGGTGGACCGCGTCCTCAGGTCAAAGAGGGGATTGGTCCGCAGTTGCCACGACCGAAACGTATCCGCGTGCCAACTCGTCGTGAACTGGCGTCTTACGGTATTAAGCTGCCCTCACAGCGTGCGGCGGAAGAAAAAGCCCGTGAAGCCCAGCGCAATCAGTACGATTCTGGCGATCAGTACAACGATGATGAAATCGATGCGATGCAGCAGGATGAACTGGCACGTCAGTTCGCCCAGACACAGCAGCAACGCTATGGCGAACAGTATCAACATGATGTGCCCGTAAACGCAGAAGATGCAGATGCTGCGGCAGAGGCTGAACTGGCTCGTCAGTTTGCGCAAACTCAACAACAACGTTATTCCGGCGAACAACCGGCTGGGGCGAATCCGTTCTCGCTGGATGATTTTGAATTTTCGCCAATGAAAGCGTTGCTGGATGATGGTCCACACGAACCGTTGTTTACGCCAATTGTTGAACCTGTACAGCAGCCGCAACAACCGGTTGCACCGCAGCAGCAATATCAGCAGCCGCAACAACCAGTTCCGCCGCAGCCGCAGTATCAGCAGCCACAACAGCCGGTTGCGCCGCAGCCACAATATCAGCAGCCGCAACAACCGGTTGCGCCACAGCAGCAATATCAGCAGCCGCAACAACCGGTTGCGCCGCAGCAGCAGTATCAGCAGCCACAACAGCCAGTTGCGCCACAACCGCAGGATACCCTGCTTCATCCGCTGTTGATGCGTAATGGCGACAGCCGTCCGTTGCATAAACCGACGACGCCGCTGCCTTCTCTGGATTTGCTGACACCGCCGCCGAGCGAAGTGGAGCCGGTAGATACCTTTGCGCTTGAACAAATGGCTCGCCTGGTGGAAGCGCGTCTGGCTGATTTCCGTATTAAAGCCGATGTCGTCAATTACTCTCCGGGGCCGGTTATCACTCGCTTTGAATTGAACCTGGCACCGGGCGTAAAAGCGGCGCGCATTTCTAACTTGTCACGGGACCTTGCCCGTTCACTTTCGACGGTGGCGGTGCGTGTCGTTGAAGTTATTCCTGGCAAACCCTATGTAGGTCTGGAGTTACCGAATAAAAAACGACAAACCGTTTATCTGCGCGAAGTTTTGGATAACGCCAAATTCCGCGATAATCCGTCGCCATTAACCGTGGTGCTGGGTAAAGATATCGCCGGTGAGCCGGTGGTTGCCGATCTGGCGAAAATGCCGCACTTGTTGGTTGCGGGGACTACCGGTTCCGGTAAATCTGTCGGTGTGAACGCGATGATCCTGAGCATGCTTTATAAAGCACAGCCAGAAGATGTGCGTTTCATCATGATCGACCCGAAAATGCTGGAGCTTTCGGTTTATGAAGGCATTCCGCATCTGTTAACGGAAGTCGTTACTGATATGAAAGATGCCGCCAACGCGCTGCGCTGGTGTGTTAACGAGATGGAGCGTCGGTATAAACTGATGTCTGCGCTGGGTGTGCGTAATCTGGCGGGTTATAACGAAAAAATTGCTGAAGCCGATCGCATGATGCGTCCGATTCCAGACCCGTACTGGAAGCCGGGTGACAGTATGGATGCCCAGCATCCGGTGCTGAAAAAAGAACCATACATTGTGGTGTTGGTTGACGAATTTGCCGACCTGATGATGACGGTAGGTAAAAAAGTGGAAGAGCTGATAGCACGTCTGGCGCAAAAAGCCCGTGCCGCGGGTATCCACCTCGTACTGGCAACTCAGCGTCCATCGGTTGATGTTATTACTGGTCTGATTAAAGCGAATATTCCGACCCGTATCGCCTTTACCGTATCCAGTAAGATTGACTCACGTACCATTCTTGATCAGGCTGGCGCGGAATCACTGCTGGGTATGGGGGATATGCTCTACTCTGGGCCGAACTCCACGTTGCCGGTACGTGTCCATGGTGCTTTTGTTCGCGATCAGGAAGTTCATGCCGTGGTGCAGGACTGGAAAGCGCGTGGTCGCCCACAGTATGTTGATGGCATCACCTCCGACAGCGAAAGCGAAGGTGGTGCGGGTGGTTTCGATGGCGCTGAAGAACTGGATCCGTTGTTCGATCAGGCGGTGCAGTTTGTCACTGAAAAACGCAAAGCGTCAATTTCTGGCGTACAGCGTCAGTTCCGCATTGGTTATAACCGTGCAGCGCGTATTATCGAACAGATGGAAGCGCAGGGGATTGTCAGCGAACAGGGGCACAACGGTAATCGTGAAGTGCTGGCCCCACCGCCGTTTGACTAATTAATGCATTGCCGGATAAGGCGCGGTAGCGTCGCATCCGGCACTCTATCAACTGAAAATTCAGTATTTTCTTCTTTCCTCAAGCTGATTATTAGCCTGGAATAGAGAGTAGAGGGAACTCCCGATCGGGAGTGACGTAATTTGAGGAATAATGATGAAAAAAATTGCCATCACCTGTGCATTACTCTCAAGCTTAGTAGCAAGCAGCGTTTGGGCTGATGCCGCAAGCGATCTGAAAAGCCGCCTGGATAAAGTCAGCAGCTTCCACGCCAGCTTCACACAAAAAGTGACTGACGGTAGCGGCGCGGCGGTGCAGGAAGGTCAGGGCGATCTGTGGGTGAAACGTCCAAACTTATTCAACTGGCATATGACACAACCTGATGAAAGCATTCTGGTTTCTGACGGTAAAACACTGTGGTTCTATAACCCGTTCGTTGAGCAAGCTACGGCAACCTGGCTGAAAGATGCCACCGGTAATACGCCGTTTATGCTGATTGCCCGCAACCAGTCCAGCGACTGGCAGCAGTACAATATCAAACAGAATGGCGATGACTTTGTCCTGACGCCGAAAGCCAGCAATGGCAATCTGAAGCAGTTCACCATTAACGTGGGACGTGATGGCACAATCCATCAGTTTAGCGCGGTGGAGCAGGACGATCAGCGCAGCAGTTATCAACTGAAATCCCAGCAAAATGGGGCTGTGGATGCAGCGAAATTTACCTTCACCCCGCCGCAAGGCGTCACGGTAGATGATCAACGTAAGTAGAGGCACCTGAGTGAGCAATCTGTCGCTCGATTTTTCGGATAATACTTTTCAACCTCTGGCCGCGCGTATGCGGCCAGAAAATTTAGCACAGTATATCGGCCAGCAACATTTGCTGGCTGCGGGGAAGCCGTTGCCGCGCGCTATCGAAGCCGGGCATTTACATTCTATGATCCTCTGGGGGCCGCCGGGTACCGGCAAAACAACTCTCGCTGAAGTGATTGCCCGCTATGCGAACGCTGATGTGGAACGTATTTCTGCCGTCACCTCTGGCGTGAAAGAGATTCGCGAGGCGATCGAGCGCGCCCGGCAAAACCGCAATGCAGGTCGCCGCACTATTCTTTTTGTTGACGAAGTTCACCGTTTCAACAAAAGCCAGCAGGATGCATTTCTGCCACATATTGAAGACGGCACCATCACTTTTATTGGCGCAACCACTGAAAACCCGTCGTTTGAGCTTAATTCGGCACTGCTTTCCCGTGCCCGTGTCTATCTGTTGAAATCCCTGAGTACAGAGGATATTGAGCAAGTACTAACTCAGGCGATGGAAGACAAAACCCGTGGCTATGGTGGTCAGGATATTGTTCTGCCAGATGAAACACGACGCGCCATTGCTGAACTGGTGAATGGCGACGCGCGCCGGGCGTTAAATACGCTGGAAATGATGGCGGATATGGCCGAAGTCGATGATAGCGGTAAGCGGGTCCTGAAGCCTGAATTACTGACCGAAATCGCCGGTGAACGTAGCGCCCGCTTTGATAACAAAGGCGATCGCTTTTACGATCTGATTTCCGCACTGCATAAGTCGGTACGTGGTAGCGCACCCGATGCGGCGCTGTACTGGTATGCGCGAATTATTACCGCTGGTGGCGATCCGTTATATGTCGCGCGTCGCTGTCTGGCGATTGCGTCTGAAGACGTCGGTAATGCCGATCCACGGGCGATGCAGGTGGCAATTGCGGCCTGGGATTGCTTTACTCGCGTTGGCCCGGCGGAAGGTGAACGCGCCATTGCTCAGGCGATTGTTTACCTGGCCTGCGCGCCAAAAAGCAACGCTGTCTACACTGCGTTTAAAGCCGCGCTGGCCGATGCTCGCGAACGCCCGGATTATGACGTGCCGGTTCATTTGCGTAATGCGCCGACGAAATTAATGAAGGAAATGGGCTACGGGCAGGAATATCGTTACGCTCATGATGAAGCAAACGCTTATGCTGCCGGTGAGGTTTACTTCCCGCCGGAAATAGCACAAACACGCTATTATTTCCCGACAAACAGGGGCCTTGAAGGCAAGATTGGCGAAAAGCTCGCCTGGCTGGCTGAACAGGATCAAAATAGCCCCATAAAACGCTACCGTTAATGTTATCGTTGCGGTAATGTTGTTACTGTATCCCTGTGGTCGCAGGCTGTGGCCACATCTCCCATTTAATTCGATAAGCACAGGATAAGCATGCTCGATCCCAATCTGCTGCGTAATGAGCCAGACGCAGTCGCTGAAAAACTGGCACGCCGGGGCTTTAAGCTGGATGTAGATAAGCTGGGCGCTCTTGAAGAGCGTCGTAAAGTATTGCAGGTCAAAACGGAAAACCTGCAAGCGGAGCGTAACTCCCGATCGAAATCCATTGGCCAGGCGAAAGCGCGCGGGGAAGATATCGAGCCTTTACGTCTGGAAGTGAACAAACTGGGCGAAGAGCTGGATGCAGCAAAAGCCGAGCTGGATGCTTTACAGGCTGAAATTCGCGATATCGCGCTGACCATCCCTAACCTGCCTGCAGATGAAGTGCCGGTAGGTAAAGACGAAAATGACAACGTTGAAGTCAGCCGCTGGGGTACCCCGCGTGAGTTTGACTTTGAAGTTCGTGACCACGTGACGCTGGGTGAAATGCACTCTGGCCTCGACTTTGCAGCTGCAGTTAAGCTGACTGGTTCCCGCTTTGTGGTAATGAAAGGGCAGATTGCTCGCATGCACCGCGCACTGTCGCAGTTTATGCTGGATCTGCATACCGAACAGCATGGCTACAGTGAGAACTATGTTCCGTACCTGGTTAACCAGGACACGCTGTACGGTACGGGTCAACTGCCGAAATTTGCTGGCGATCTGTTCCATACTCGTCCGCTGGAAGAAGAAGCAGACACCAGTAACTATGCGCTGATCCCAACGGCAGAAGTTCCGCTGACTAACCTGGTGCGCGGTGAAATCATCGATGAAGATGATCTGCCAATTAAGATGACCGCCCACACCCCATGCTTCCGTTCTGAAGCCGGTTCATATGGTCGTGACACCCGTGGTCTGATCCGTATGCACCAGTTCGACAAAGTTGAAATGGTGCAGATCGTGCGCCCAGAAGACTCAATGGCGGCGCTGGAAGAGATGACTGGTCATGCAGAAAAAGTCCTGCAGTTGCTGGGCCTGCCGTACCGTAAAATCATCCTTTGCACTGGCGACATGGGCTTTGGCGCTTGCAAAACTTACGACCTGGAAGTATGGATCCCGGCACAGAACACCTACCGTGAGATCTCTTCCTGCTCCAACGTTTGGGATTTCCAGGCACGTCGTATGCAGGCACGTTGCCGCAGCAAGTCGGACAAGAAAACCCGTCTGGTTCATACCCTGAACGGTTCTGGTCTGGCTGTTGGTCGTACGCTGGTTGCAGTAATGGAAAACTATCAGCAGGCTGATGGTCGTATTGAAGTACCAGAAGTTCTGCGTCCGTATATGAACGGACTGGAATATATTGGCTAATACCCAATTTTTCTGAATCTAAAAAGCGCCTGCGGGCGCTTTTTTTGTCTCCCTTTGATACCGAACAATAATTACTCCTCACTTACACGTAATACTACTTTCGAGTGAAAATCTACCTATCTCTTTGATTTTCAAATTATTCGATGTATACAAGCCTATATAGCGAACTGCTATAGAAATAATTACACAATACGGTTTGTTACTGGAATCAATCGTGAGCAAGCTTGAGTGAGCCATTATGAAAACGAAAATCCCTGATGCGGTATTGGCTGCTGAGGTGAGTCGCCGTGGTTTGGTAAAAACGACAGCGATCGGCGGCCTGGCAATGGCCAGCAGCGCATTAACATTACCTTTTAGTCGGATTGCGCACGCTGTCGATAGCGCCATTCCAACAAAATCAGACGAAAAGGTTATCTGGAGCGCCTGTACAGTTAACTGTGGTAGTCGCTGCCCGCTACGTATGCACGTCGTGGACGGTGAAATCAAATATGTCGAAACGGACAATACCGGCGATGACAATTACGACGGCCTGCACCAGGTTCGCGCCTGCCTGCGTGGGCGTTCCATGCGTCGCCGTGTCTACAATCCGGACCGCCTGAAATATCCGATGAAACGAGTCGGGGCGCGCGGTGAAGGCAAATTCGAGCGCATTAGCTGGGAAGAAGCCTACGACATCATCGCGACCAATATGCAGCGCCTGATCAAAGAGTACGGCAACGAGTCTATCTATCTGAACTATGGCACCGGTACGCTGGGCGGCACCATGACCCGCTCCTGGCCGCCGGGAAATACCCTGGTCGCGCGGCTGATGAACTGCTGCGGCGGCTATCTGAACCATTACGGCGACTACTCCTCCGCGCAAATTGCGGAAGGTTTGAACTATACCTACGGCGGCTGGGCAGATGGCAACAGCCCGTCGGATATCGAAAACAGTAAGCTGGTAGTGCTGTTTGGTAATAACCCTGGCGAAACGCGAATGAGTGGCGGTGGGGTGACTTACTATCTTGAACAGGCACGCCAGAAATCTAATGCCCGCATGATCATCATCGATCCGCGCTATACCGACACCGGTGCCGGGCGCGAAGATGAGTGGATCCCTATTCGTCCGGGAACAGATGCCGCACTGGTTAACGGTCTGGCGTACGTCATGATCACTGAAAACCTGGTGGATCAGGCATTCCTCGATAAATATTGCGTTGGCTACGATGAGAAAACCCTGCCAGCCAGTGCGCCGAAAAATGGCCACTATAAAGCTTATATTCTGGGTGAAGGGCCAGATGGCGTGGCTAAAACGCCGGAATGGGCCTCGCAAATCACTGGTGTTCCGGCAGACAAAATCATCAAATTGGCTCGTGAAATCGGTAGTACCAAACCGGCGTTTATCAGCCAGGGATGGGGCCCGCAGCGTCACGCTAACGGTGAAATCGCAACCCGTGCTATCTCGATGCTGGCGATTCTGACCGGTAACGTTGGTATTAACGGAGGCAACAGCGGCGCGCGTGAAGGTTCATACAGCTTACCGTTTGTCCGTATGCCGACCTTGGAAAACCCGATCCAGACCAGCATTTCGATGTTTATGTGGACCGATGCCATTGAACGTGGCCCGGAAATGACGGCGCTGCGTGATGGTGTACGCGGGAAAGATAAGCTGGATGTGCCGATCAAAATGATCTGGAACTATGCCGGTAACTGCCTGATTAACCAGCATTCTGAAATCAACCGTACCCATGAAATCCTTCAGGATGATAAGAAGTGCGAGCTGATTGTGGTTATCGACTGCCACATGACCTCATCGGCGAAATATGCTGACATCCTGCTGCCTGACTGCACCGCTTCCGAACAGATGGACTTTGCGCTGGATGCATCCTGCGGGAATATGTCTTACGTGATTTTCAACGATCAGGTGATTAAACCGCGCTTTGAATGTAAGACCATCTATGAAATGACCAGCGAACTGGCAAAACGTCTTGGCGTTGAGCAACAGTTTACTGAAGGCCGTACCCAGGAAGAGTGGATGCGGCATCTGTATGCCCAGTCGCGGGAAGCGATTCCTGAACTGCCAACGTTTGAAGAGTTCCGCAAGCAGGGGATCTTTAAAAAGCGCGACCCACAAGGGCATCACGTTGCTTATAAAGCCTTCCGTGAAGATCCGCAGGCAAACCCACTGACTACGCCATCGGGCAAAATTGAGATTTATTCGCAGGCGCTGGCTGACATTGCCGCTACCTGGGAATTGCCTGAAGGCGATGTGATCGATCCACTGCCGATCTACACGCCGGGCTTTGAAAGTTATCAGGATCCGCTGAACAAACAGTATCCGCTGCAGCTTACAGGTTTCCACTATAAATCTCGCGTTCACTCAACTTACGGCAACGTTGATGTGCTGAAAGCGGCTTGCCGTCAGGAAATGTGGATCAACCCGCTTGATGCCCAAAAACGCGGTATCCACAACGGCGATAAAGTCAGGATCTTTAACGATCGTGGTGAGGTTCATATTGAGGCGAAAGTGACGCCACGAATGATGCCGGGTGTGGTCGCACTGGGTGAAGGTGCCTGGTATGACCCGGATGCAAAACGTGTCGATAAGGGTGGTTGTATTAACGTACTGACCACTCAACGTCCGTCTCCTCTCGCTAAGGGGAATCCGTCACATACAAACCTTGTTCAGGTTGAAAAGGTGTAAGGAGTAACCGATGACAACCCAGTATGGATTTTTTATTGATTCCAGCCGTTGCACCGGTTGCAAAACCTGCGAGCTGGCCTGTAAAGACTACAAAGATTTGACGCCAGAAGTCAGCTTCCGCCGCATTTATGAATATGCTGGCGGCGACTGGCAGGAAGATAACGGTGTCTGGCACCAGAACGTGTTTGCCTACTATCTGTCGATTTCATGTAACCACTGCGAAGATCCGGCTTGTACTAAAGTCTGCCCGAGCGGTGCGATGCATAAACGTGAAGATGGTTTTGTTGTGGTCGATGAAGATGTGTGCATTGGCTGCCGCTACTGCCATATGGCTTGCCCGTATGGCGCACCGCAATATAACGAAACGAAAGGCCATATGACCAAATGCGATGGTTGTTATGACCGTGTTGCGGAGGGTAAAAAGCCGATCTGTGTTGAATCTTGTCCGCTGCGGGCGCTGGATTTCGGCCCTATCGACGAGCTGCGTAAAAAACATGGCGATCTGGCGGCCGTTGCGCCGTTGCCGCGAGCTCACTTTACCAAACCGAATATTGTGATCAAACCCAATGCCAATAGCCGCCCGACCGGGGATACCACTGGCTATCTGGCAAACCCGAAGGAGGTGTGAGATGGGAAGTGGATGGCATGAATGGCCGCTGATGATCTTCACGGTCTTCGGGCAATGTGTAGCAGGTGGTTTTATCGTTCTGGCTTTGGCGCTGCTCAAAGGCGACCTGCGAGCAGAAGCCCAGCAGCGTGTTATCGCCTGCATGTTTGGTTTATGGGTGCTGATGGGCATTGGCTTTATCGCCTCTATGCTCCATCTTGGTTCACCAATGCGCGCTTTTAACTCGCTCAACCGGGTAGGGGCTTCAGCACTCAGTAACGAAATCGCCAGCGGTTCGATCTTTTTTGCCGTAGGCGGCATCGGCTGGTTGCTGGCAATGCTGAAAAAGCTGTCACCGGCATTGCGTACGCTGTGGCTGATAGTGACGATGGTTCTTGGCGTCATCTTTGTCTGGATGATGGTGCGTGTGTATAACAGCATTGATACCGTTCCGACCTGGTACAGCATCTGGACGCCGATGGGCTTCTTCCTGACGATGTTTATGGGCGGCCCGTTACTGGGTTACCTGTTGTTGAGTCTGGCTGGCGTCGATGGCTGGGTGATGCGTCTGCTGCCAGCAATTTCTGTACTGGCACTGGTAGTGAGTGGCGTGGTGTCAGTGATGCAGGGCGCAGAGCTGGCGACTATTCATAGTTCTGTGCAGCAGGCCGCAGCGCTGGTGCCGGACTATGGTGCGCTGATGTCCTGGCGGATCGTGCTTTTGGCCGTTGCCCTGTGCTTGTGGATTGCACCACAGCTAAAAGGTTATCAGCCTGCGGTTCCGCTACTTTCTGTATCATTCATTCTGCTTCTGGCAGGGGAATTAATCGGTCGCGGCGTATTCTATGGTTTGCATATGACCGTGGGGATGGCCGTCGCAAGCTAATCATAACAACCGGGGTTTCGGCCCCGGTTCTCTTTTATTTCTGCTTCGTTAACGTGTCATAACTGGTCATCAAATTACGATAATCAGGAATGTGGTTAGAGAACAACGTCGCCAGTCCTTCAATATCATTACGCCAGTCGCGATGCAGCTCGCACGCCACGCCGAACCATGTCATCAATTGCGCACCAGCTTGCGACAAGCGATCCCATGCCGAATGCCGGGTAATTTCATTAAAGGTCCCTGACGCGTCAGTCACGACAAAGACGTCAAACCCTTCTTCAATGGCTGAAAGCGCCGGGAATGCCACGCAAACTTCGGTTACCACACCGGCAATAATTAACTGTTTTTTACCTGTCGCTTTGACAGCTTTTACAAAATCTTCGTTATCCCAGGCGTTAATATTTCCCGGGCGAGCAATGTAAGGTGTATCGGGGAATTGTGCTTTCAGTTCTGGAACTAATGGGCCGTTAGGACCGGTTTCAAAACTGGTGGTAAGAATAGTTGGTAAGTTGAAATACTTAGCCAGGTCACCCAGCGCCAGCACGTTATTTTTAAACTTATCGGGTTCGATATCCCGTACAAGGGAAAGTAAACCAGCCTGGTGATCAACAAGCAAAACGGCAGCATCATTTTTATCAAGACGAACATACGGTTTGGTCATCCTCTTCTCCTTTCGAGAGTCAGTGGTACGTCTGAAATCGATCAGACGCGATGCATTGCTCTGAAAGCATAGACGGGAAATATGAGTTTGCTGTGACCATGAAATTTTTCGACTGAACGAAGCGTATGAAATTTGTGTTAGTTCAATAAAAACAATCAGATGAGACTAATCATCTCTTCAGCATTAGCGTTATGAATGAGTAATATAAATCGATAATACCGCCGCTGGGATATCGCGTATTTTCACCCATTGACAATGTTTTTGGCGGTGGCATGATGCGCATGAAATTTGAACTTCCTCACGGTTTTAATTCATGTCCACGTATACCCAGCCTGTCATGCTTTTGCTGTCTGGCCTGCTTTTGTTGACTCTGGCGATTGCGGTGTTAAATACACTCGTGCCGCTTTGGCTCGCCCAGGAACACATGTCCACATGGCAGGTAGGCGTTGTCAGCTCATCCTATTTTACCGGCAACCTTGTCGGTACATTGCTGACAGGGTATGTCATTAAGCGCATTGGCTTTAACCGCAGCTATTATCTGGCCTCCTTCATTTTTGCCGCTGGCTGTGCCGGCCTTGGCCTGATGATTGGATTCTGGAGCTGGTTGGCTTGGCGTTTTGTCGCGGGCGTCGGCTGTGCCATGATTTGGGTGGTTGTTGAGAGCGCGCTGATGTGCAGTGGGACGTCACGTAACCGTGGGCGTTTGCTTGCTGCGTATATGATGGTTTATTACGTGGGAACGTTTTTAGGCCAGTTACTGGTCAGCAAAGTTTCAACCGAGCTGATGTCCGTATTGCCGTGGGTTACAGGTTTGACGTTGGCAGGGATCTTACCGCTGTTGTTTACGCGTGTGCTGAATCAGCAGGCTGAAAACCATGATTCGACGTCAATTACGTCAATGCTAAAACTCCGTCAGGCGCGGCTTGGCGTGAATGGCTGCATTATCTCAGGAATCGTTCTGGGATCTCTATATGGCCTGATGCCGCTGTACCTCAATCACAAAGGGGTGAGCAATGCCAGCATTGGTTTCTGGATGGCGGTACTGGTCAGTGCGGGTATCCTTGGACAATGGCCGATTGGACGTCTGGCGGATAAGTTTGGTCGACTGCTGGTGTTGCGTGTTCAGGTCTTTGTCGTCATTCTCGGCAGTATCGCGATGCTTAGCCAGGCGGCGATGGCCCCAGCGTTATTCATCCTCGGTGCCGCTGGCTTTACGCTATATCCGGTGGCGATGGCATGGGCTTGCGAGAAAGTTGAACATCATCAACTGGTGGCGATGAACCAGGCCTTACTGTTGAGCTATACTGTGGGAAGTCTGCTTGGCCCGTCATTTACCGCTATGCTAATGCAGAATTTCTCCGATAATTTATTGTTTATCATGATCGCCAGCGTATCGTTTATCTATTTGCTGATGCTGCTGCGCAACGCCGGTCATACGCCGAAACCCGTTGCTCACGTGTAAATGAATTCAAGCAGAGTGTGAACTTACTGTTTCACACTCTGCTTTTTTGTTTCTTCTATCTGACTTGCTTTATTCCAAATTTTATTCGTTTAAAAATAAAATGTGCAGCAGGTTATAATTTTGCATTTCGCTATTTCCGCACTTCTTATTTGCCGCGCATAATCCCTCGTTTTACAGATGCCCCTTTAATTTTGGCGAAGGATTTGTCTATGGCTGGGAATGTTCAGGAAAAACAGTTGCGATGGTACAACATTGCGCTGATGTCTTTTATCACTGTCTGGGGTTTTGGCAACGTTGTTAATAACTATGCCAACCAGGGGCTGGTGGTTGTTTTTTCATGGGTGTTTATCTTTGCACTCTATTTCACACCTTATGCGCTAATTGTTGGTCAGTTAGGCTCGACCTTCAAAGATGGGAAGGGCGGGGTCAGTACCTGGATTAAACACACGATGGGACCCGGACTGGCTTATCTCGCCGCGTGGACCTACTGGGTGGTGCATATTCCCTATCTGGCACAAAAACCCCAGGCAATTCTGATTGCGCTCGGTTGGGCGATGAAAGGCGACGGTTCGCTAATCAAAGAATATTCAGTCGTAGCGTTACAGGGGTTAACGCTGGTGCTGTTTATCTTCTTTATGTGGGTTGCTTCACGCGGTATGAAATCGCTGAAAATCGTCGGTTCTGTGGCAGGGATTGCTATGTTTGTTATGTCGCTCCTGTATGTGGCGATGGCGGTAACCGCGCCTGCAATTACTGAAGTGCATATTGCGACCACAAACATTACCTGGGAAACGTTCATTCCTCATATCGACTTTACCTACATTACCACTATTTCAATGCTGGTTTTCGCGGTTGGCGGAGCAGAGAAGATTTCTCCTTACGTTAATCAAACGCGCAACCCAGGAAAAGAATTTCCAAAAGGGATGTTATGCCTGGCGGTGATGGTTGCGGTTTGTGCCATTCTGGGCTCGCTGGCGATGGGGATGATGTTTGATTCGCGTAATATCCCGGATGACTTAATGACCAACGGTCAGTATTACGCCTTTCAGAAGCTGGGCGAGTATTACAACATGGGTAATACTTTAATGGTGATTTACGCCATTGCGAATACCCTGGGACAAGTAGCGGCGCTGGTATTCTCGATTGATGCCCCGCTTAAAGTGCTATTAGGTGATGCTGACAGCAAATATATTCCAGCCAGTTTATGTCGTACCAACGCTTCTGGTACGCCCGTTAATGGCTATTTTCTGACCCTGGTACTGGTGGCGATTCTGATTATGCTGCCGACTCTCGGCATTGGTGATATGAACAATCTCTATAAATGGCTGTTGAACCTTAATTCGGTAGTGATGCCGCTGCGTTATTTATGGGTATTTGTTGCATTTATTGCAGTCGTTCGCTTGGCGCAGAAATATAAACCAGAATATGTCTTTATTCGTAATAAGCCTCTGGCAATGACCGTCGGGATTTGGTGTTTTGCCTTTACCGCCTTTGCCTGTTTGACGGGGATCTTCCCGAAAATGGAAGCCTTCACTGCAGAGTGGACCTTCCAGTTGGCGCTGAATGTTGCAACGCCGTTTGTGCTGGTAGGATTAGGACTGATATTCCCGCTGCTGGCGCGTAAAGCGAATAGTAAATAATTATTGTGGTCGGTGACGCTGACTCTGGCAGATCTGACCCGTTTTTACATAATCGAGAAATGCGCGCAAGCCGCAGGACATATACTGGCGGTTTGGATAATAGATCTGGAAGCCTGGACGCTCTGTGCTCCAGTCTTCCAGTACACATTCTAAACGACCAGTATCAAGGTACTCCTTGATCTGTTCATAGAGCAGATACCCGATACCAGCACCCATCAAAACGGCCTCCAGTTCAGCATCAACATCATCCAGAATGATATTTCCTGCGACAGCAATTTCCAGCTCCTTTGCAAATTGCCAGTGGAAAGGTTTGCCGCTGGGATAACGAAAAACAACACATTGATGATTAAGCAGATCATGAGGATGGCGGGGTTTGCCATATCTTGCAAAGTACTCTGGCGTTGCTGCTACACATAATTTCACTGGCGGGCCGATCGCCACGCTGATCATATCTTTTTCGACGATGCAACTAAGTCGAACGCCAGCGTCAAAGCCCTGTTGGACGATATCGACAAGAGAGTCGTCAGTTGTGAGCTCGACTTTAATATCAGGATATTCACGTGTGAAACCAACCAGTAAAGACATTAAAAATATACGTGCAGCTACCCGGGCGGCATTGATTTTGAGCGTTCCTGTCGGTGTCAGACGAAAATCATTCATCTCATCTAACATGATCTGAATTTCGTCGAAAGCTGGGCGCAATCGTTCATAGAGATTAGAACCCGCTTCCGTTAACGATACGCTTCGGGTTGTCCGATTGAATAAGCGAATTTTAAGACGTTGTTCCAGTGTTTTAATACTATGGCTAATGGCGGACGAGGATAAGCCTAACTCATCGCCCGCTGCACGAAAGCTTTGATTACGGGCCACGGCAAAGAAAGTGGCAAAGTCAGACATATTCATCCGCATTAGTGAAAATCCTTCATTAACTCATCCTGAATCATCACGTTTACAGGATTATGCCGCCTGCGTAAAGTGCGCTCCAGAACTTAACGTGGAGGTAAAATTATGCAGTCTGAACGTATTTATTTGGTATGGGCCCATCCTCGTCATGATTCATTGACCGCACATATTGCTGATGCGATCCATCAGCGGGCAATGGAGCGGAAAATACAGGTGACGGAACTCGATTTATATCGGCGTAATTTCAACCCAGTGATGACGCCGGAAGATGAACCAGACTGGAAGAATATGGATAAACGTTATTCTCCAGAGGTTCATCAGCTTTATTCAGAGCTGCTTGAACATGACACGTTAGTGGTGGTTTTTCCTCTCTGGTGGTACAGCTTCCCGGCAATGCTAAAAGGATATATTGACAGAGTATGGAATAATGGGCTGGCTTATGGAGATGGGCACAAATTACCATTCAATAAAGTTCGTTGGGTGGCGCTGGTTGGAGGAGACAAAGAATCATTTGTCCAGATGGGCTGGGAAAAAAATATAAGCGATTATTTAAAAAATATGTGCAGTTATCTTGGTATTGAAGATGCCGATGTCACTTTCTTGTGTAATACAGTGGTATTCGATGGGGAAGAACTTCACGCGAGCTATTATCAGTCGTTATTATCTCAGGTACGGGATATGGTAGATGCACTATAAGATGTGTTAAAAACGCTGTAGCAGAATGAAGCGCGGAATAAAAAAGCGGCAACTCAATAAAGTTGCCGCTTTACGGGGAAATTAGAACATTACCTTATGACCGTACTGCTCAAGAATGCCTTTCACGCGTTCCATGGTCTCTTTCTTCGGTGGTTTAACACCGTCGAGTTTGTACTCTTCACCCATTGCCACCCATTTGTGTTTGCCCAGCTCGTGGTAGGGGAGAAGCTCGATTTTCTCAACGTTGCCCATATCACGGGTAAATTCACCGAGGCGATGCGCTGAATCGTCATCGTCAGACCAGCCTGGGACAACAACGTAGCGGATCCACACCTTCACATTTTTGTTCGCCAGATATTTAGCGAACTCCAGCGTGCGGTGGTTGGAAACTCCAACCAGATTTTGGTGGATCTCGTCGTTCATCTGTTTGAGATCGAGCATTACCAGGTCGGTTACTTCCAGCAGTTCATCAATCACCGGATCGTAACGACGAACAAAACCGTTGGTGTCCAGACAGGTATGAATGCCTTCTTTTTTGCAGGCGCGGAACCAGTCACGAACAAACTCAGCTTGCAGGATTGCTTCACCGCCGGATGCGGTAACGCCGCCGCCGGAAGCGTTCATAAAGTGGCGATAGGTCACCACTTCCTTCATCAAATCTTCAACGGTAACTTCTTTACCGCCATGCGTGTCCCAGGTGTCGCGGTTATGACAATACAGGCAGCGCATCAGGCAGCCCTGGAAAAAGGTGATAAAGCGAATACCCGGGCCGTCTACGGTTCCACAGGATTCAAAGGAGTGAATGCGACCAATAACTGACATTGCGGTGTTTCTCCAGATGTGGCCCATCTGAGGCCGTGTTGGTGCGCAGCTCGAAGGCTACGTCGAGTCTGTTTTGGCAGTCACCTTAAAGTATAGATAGCTGACAAAAAAGGCTCTCGCGCTAAAAAAGGCCCCACTTTCGTGGAGCCTTTATTGTACGCTTTTTACTGTACGATTTCAGTCAAATCTAATTACATAGATTGAGTGAAGGTACGAGTAATAACGTCCTGCTGCTGTTCTTTAGTCAGCGAGTTGAAACGTACTGCGTAGCCAGATACACGGATGGTCAGCTGCGGATATTTTTCCGGGTTTTCCATCGCGTCGAGCAGCATTTCACGGTTCATCACGTTAACGTTCAGGTGCTGACCACCTTCGATGGATGCTTCGTGGTGGAAGTAACCATCCATCAGACCAGCCAGGTTGGTCTTACGAACTTCGTCGTCTTTACCCAGTGCGTTCGGAACGATAGAGAAGGTGTAGGAGATACCATCTTTAGCGTAAGCAAACGGCAGTTTAGCAACGGAAGTCAGAGAGGCTACTGCACCTTTCTGGTCACGACCGTGCATCGGGTTAGCACCCGGTCCGAACGGCGCGCCAGCACGACGACCGTCTGGGGTGTTACCCGTTTTCTTACCATACACAACGTTAGAAGTGATGGTCAGAACAGACTGAGTCGGGATAGCGTCACGGTAGGTGTGCAGTTTCTGAATTTTCTTCATGAAACGTTCTACCAGGTCAACAGCCAGGTCATCTACACGCGGATCATTGTTACCAAACTGCGGGTATTCGCCTTCGATTTCGAAGTCGATAGCCAGACCGTCTTCGTCACGAATCGGTTTAACTTTCGCATATTTGATTGCAGACAGGGAGTCAGCAGCAACGGACAGACCAGCGATACCACACGCCATGGTGCGGATAACGTCACGGTCGTGCAGCGCCATCAGAGAGGCTTCGTAGCTGTACTTGTCGTGCATGTAGTGGATGATGTTCAGTGCAGTGATGTACTGTTTAGCCAGCCAGTCCATGAAGTGATCCATGCGCTCCATCACTTCATCATAGTTCAGGACATCGCCTTTGATCGGTTCAGACTTCGGACCAACCTGCATTTTCAGTTTTTCGTCAACGCCGCCGTTGATTGCGTACAGCATGGTTTTCGCCAGGTTTGCACGCGCACCGAAGAACTGCATTTGTTTACCAACGATCATCGGGCTTACGCAGCAAGCAATAGCGTAGTCATCGTTGTTGAAGTCCGGACGCATCAGGTCATCGTTCTCATACTGCAGAGAAGAGGTGTCGATGGACACTTTAGCGGCGAATTTCTTGAAGTTCAGCGGCAGTTTTTCAGACCACAGAATGGTCATGTTCGGTTCCGGAGACGGACCCATGGTGTACAGGGTGTTCAGGAAACGGAAGCTGTTTTTGGTAACCAGGGTACGACCGTCGAGGCCCATACCACCGATAGATTCGGTTGCCCAGATCGGGTCGCCAGAGAACAGTTCATCGTATTCCGGAGTACGCAGGAAGCGAACCATACGCAGTTTCATGACCAGGTGGTCAACCATTTCCTGCGCTTCTTGTTCGGTGATCTTGCCAGCTTTCAGGTCACGTTCGATGTACACATCCAGGAAGGTGGAGGTACGACCGAAGGACATTGCAGCACCGTTCTGAGACTTAACAGCAGCCAGGTAGCCGAAGTAAGTCCACTGGATAGCTTCCTGAGCGTTGGTAGCCGGACCAGAGATGTCGTAGCCGTATTTCGCAGCCATTTCTTTCATCTGACCCAGAGCGCGGTGCTGTTCAGCGATTTCTTCGCGCAGACGGATAGTCTGTTCCAGGTTTACGCCGTTTTCCAGATCAGCCTGCAGAGAAGTGAACTGTGCCAGTTTGTCTTTCATCAGGTAGTCGATACCGTACAGCGCAACGCGACGGTAGTCACCGATGATACGGCCACGGCCATATGCATCTGGCAGACCGGTCAGAACACCAGATTTACGGCAACGCAGGATGTCCGGAGTGTAAACGTCGAACACGCCCTGGTTGTGAGTTTTACGGTATTCAGTGAAGATTTTTTTGATCATCGGATCCAGTTCGCGGTTGTACGCTTTGCAGGAACCTTCGATCATTTTGATACCACCAAACGGGATAAGAGCACGTTTCAGCGGAGCTTCAGTCTGCAGACCAACGATTTTCTCAAGCTGCTTGTTGATGTAGCCAGCGTCGTGAGAGGTGATGGTGGAAGCAACAGCGGTGTCAAAGTCAACTGGCGCGTGAGTGCGGTTTTCCAGTTTAACGCCTTCCATTACTTTGTCCCACAGGGTGGTGGTCGCTTCAGTAGCGCCAGCCAGGAAGGACTCGTCACCCTCGTACGGAGTGTAGTTTTTCTGAATGAAGTCACGGACGTTTACTTCATTCTGCCAGTCACCTTTGGTAAAACCTTCCCAGGCTGTGGCTAACTTTTCATTAAGCTCGGACATGTAACACCTACCTTCTTAAGTGGATTTTTTATTTACTGCGTACTTCGACAACCATTAATGGTGGTCGTTTTCACGCAGGTAAATGACCCAGTATGTCAACCCAACCAACAAACCACCACCGATAATGTTGCCGATCGTAACCGGAATCAGGTTATCAGTGATGAAATTCATCACGGTCAGGTGAGAAAAATTTTCCGGTGCAGAACCGACTGCGGTCCAAAATTCCGGGGATGCGAAGTCGCGGATTACAATACCCATCGGGATCATAAACATGTTTGCGATACTGTGCTCAAAACCGCTGGCAACAAACATCGCGACCGGCAGCACCATAATGAACGCTTTGTCCATCAGGCTGCGGCCAGAATAACTCATCCATACTGCCAGACATACCATCAGGTTTGCCAGGATACCAAGACAGACGGCCTCAATAAAAGTATGGTGCACTTTGTGGTCGGCGGTTTGTAGGACGTTTAGTCCCCATTGACCATTTGCGGTCATATACTCGCCGGAAAGCCACATTAAAAGTACAAACAGCAGTGCGCCGACCAGGTTGCCAAAATAGACATTTAGCCAGTTTTTCGCCAACTGACCCCAGGTGATGCGCCCACTCGCCTTAGCAACAACAATCAACACGGTGGAAGTAAAGAGATCGGCTCCGCAGACAACACAAAGAATCAGCCCCAGAGAGAAGCAAATGCCGCCAACCAGTTTTGCCATGCCGAAGGGCATTGTGCCTGTGCCAGTGGTTGCTGTGATATAGAAGACGAATGCGATTGAGATGAAAACACCGGCGGTAATCGCCAGATAGAAAGTCTTAAGCGGATGTTTCGTTGCTTTATAGACACCCGCCTCTTCGGCCACTTTGGCCATTGCAGCAGGAAGTAAAAGATCAAAAGGGTTGTCAGCTTTCACACTAACTCTCTCTTTATTAAGTCGGCGACGAGATACTAACAAAGCATTATAGATGAGAAATTGATATAGATCATATCTCGCCTGGCTTATAGGCCCGTAACTCGCATGGTTTTTATGCAAATACGGAGTAACTATTTGATTATCCAAATAAAAATAAATTTTAAAAATTAACAAATGAGTTGAATTTTTTCCGCATCCTCCGCTAAAACAGTTAATTAAAAGGGAGCATCAGGCGAATAAAGTAACAATATCGATCGTATTTATTAAATACAAATTACCGATATTTAACCTTATAATTACAATTATTTTATTAATGCAAATATATGTAAAGCGGGGCATTAAAAAAACGCCCCGTAATATAACTCAGACTAATCATTAAGCCTACATTGCGTAGGCTATTTGATTTTATTTTGCCCAGAATGCTGCTTTGGCGCGCTGCAGCTTTTCGTAGGCCTTCAACAACGACTGATGTGCAGCAAACGCGTGCAGATCGCTATCTACCGGTTGCAGGCCGTAAAACGCCGCTTCGCCGCTCATTGCCGCACTGGCGGCTTCTACGGCATCTGCGCCGTACATGCGAACAAACGCATTCAGATATTGCAGCGGCTGGCGATCTTCTTCCTGTGCCAGTAATAACAACGTTTGCAGGCAGCGATAATAGTTGGCGCGTTCCGGACTAAATACTGATGAGTTAAACTCCATCGTCCATTCGGTCCAGACCAGAGCCTGTTCCAGATCGCCACCAGCCAGCGCCAGCATGGCTTTTAATTCACCGATACGCAGGGTGTACCAACCGTTATCCGACCCGGTCGCCAGACCCAACAGCTCACGCACGCGGGTAAAGTCATCAAAACCTTCTTCATCCAGTTGCTCGATGAGGTTCAGGTAAACTTCTTTTTCCCACTCGCTGCCTGGTAGCGAAAGAATCGTTTCACGTAAATGGCTGCCCATACTGTTATTCGCGAGCCACAGATCTTCAGCCGGATAAATATCGGACATGCCAGGCACGATAATACGGCAAGCATAAACGCCCAGATGCTCGTAATCGGCAATATAAACTTCTTTATCTTCTTTGTTGAAGATAGCCATCAGTGTGGCGAACTCTTCTTCCGTGGTGCCGGAGAAATTCCAGTCCACAAACGGATAATCGGCATCCTGCTTGAACAGGTCCCAGGAGATTAAACCGCTGGAATCGATAAAGTGCGTTTCGAGGTTGGTATGTTCAGCGACTTCTTCATCATCGAAGGTTGGCGGAGTAAACACATCCAAATCTTTCAGGCCACGACCTTGCAGCAGCTCGGTCACGGTACGTTCCAGTGCTACGCCAAAATCAGGATGCGCACCGAAAGAGGCAAAGCAGGTACCGTTAGCAGGATTGAACAGTACCACGCAAATCACCGGATACTGGCCGCCAAGCGAACCGTCATAAGCGAAGATTGGGAAACCCTCCGCTTCCAGCGTTTCGATGGCTTCAACTACTGCTGGGTAACGCGCCAGCACGTCTGCCGGGATCTCTGGCAGGCTGATGCTTTCAGCAATAATGCGGTTTTTCACGTAGCGTTCGAAAACTTCAGACAATCCCTGAACGCGTGCTTCGTTGCGGGTATTACCTGCGGACATACCGTTGGAGACGTACAGGTTACCAATGATATTCATCGGAATATAAACGGTCTGATTGTCGGACTGACGCGTAAACGGCAGGCCGCAAATACCACGATCTTCGTTACCGGATTGTAGGTCAATCAGCATGCTGCCGGTCAGTTCATTCTCCGGATCATAAAACGCGCGCAGACGGTCATCGAGCAGCCCTTCTGGCACATCGTCATTTTCGGTCAGTGGGAACCATTTTTCGTTGGGATAATGCACGAACGGACCGTTGGCGATGGTTTCGCCCAGCCAGAAGTCCGCAAAAAAGTAGTTGGTTGAGAGACGCTCGAAATATTCACCGAGTGCAGAAGCCAGCGCCGCTTTCTTGGTTGCGCCTTTACCGTTGGTAAAACACAGTGCGCACTCTTTGTCGCGAATATGTACAGACCAGACGTTAGGCACGGGATTCAGCCAGGAGGCCTCTTCAATCTGAAAGCCGAGGTCTGAAAGTTTTTGCTGGAAGCGAGCGATGGAATCTTCCAGAGCGGCATCTTTGCCGGGGATAAATGTTTGCGTCATGAAAATCACTTTAGTCGTACGGAAAGCGCGCAATAATACGGGTTTTATCTCAAAGGCGCTATCACCGCCGCCATGCCGATGAACTGTTGACTATGCTTTTAGCGGATAAACCACGTTAAGAGCATAAAAATGAAGGCGTTCGATCTCCACCGTATGGCATTTGATAAAGTGCCTTTTGATTTCCTTGGCGAAGTTGCACTACGTAGTCTTTATACCTTTGTACTGGTCTTTTTGTTCCTCAAAATGACCGGAAGACGCGGTGTGCGGCAGATGTCGCTGTTTGAAGTTTTAATCATTCTGACGCTGGGATCAGCGGCGGGAGATGTGGCGTTTTATGATGATGTGCCGATGGTCCCGGTACTTATCGTCTTTATTACTCTGGCGTTGTTATACCGCCTGGTAATGTGGTTGATGGCGCACAGTGAAAAACTGGAAGATCTTCTGGAAGGCAAGCCAGTTGTCATTATTGAAGATGGCGAGCTGGCCTGGTCGAAACTCAATAACTCCAACATGACGGAATTTGAGTTCTTTATGGAGCTACGATTGCGTGGCGTGGAGCAGCTGGGGCAGGTACGTCTGGCGATTCTCGAAACCAACGGGCAAATCAGTGTCTATTTCTTTGAAGATGACAAGGTGAAACCGGGTTTACTTATTTTACCCAGTGATTGTACGCAGCGTTACAAAGTGGTGCCGGAGTCGGCGGACTATGCCTGTATTCGTTGTAGTGAAATCATTCATATGAAAGCGGGGGAAAAACAATTATGTCCGCGCTGTGCAAATCCAGAATGGACGAAGGCAAGTCGGGCAAAACGGGTGACCTGACAGTAAAAACATCGGCTTTTTGCTAATAATCCGAGAGATTCTTTTGTGTGATGCAAGCCACATTTTTGCCCTCAACGGTTTTACTCATTGCGATGTGTGTCACTGAATGATAAAACCGATAGCCACAGGAATAATGTATTACCTGTGGTCGCAATCGATTGACCGCGGGTTAATAGCAACGCAACGTGGTGAGGGGAAATGGCTCAAATCTTCAATTTTAGTTCTGGTCCGGCAATGCTACCGGCAGAGGTGCTTAAACAGGCTCAACAGGAACTGCGCGACTGGAACGGTCTTGGTACGTCGGTGATGGAAGTGAGTCACCGTGGCAAAGAGTTCATTCAGGTTGCAGAGGAAGCCGAGAAGGATTTTCGCGATCTTCTTAATGTCCCCTCCAACTACAAGGTATTATTCTGCCATGGCGGTGGTCGCGGTCAGTTTGCTGCGGTACCGCTGAATATTCTCGGTGATAAAACCACCGCAGATTATGTTGATGCCGGTTACTGGGCGGCAAGTGCCATTAAAGAAGCGAAAAAATACTGCACGCCTAATGTCTTTGACGCCAAAGTGACTGTTGATGGTCTGCGCGCGGTTAAGCCAATGCGTGAATGGCAACTCTCTGATAATGCGGCTTATATGCATTACTGCCCGAATGAAACCATCGACGGTATCGCCATCGACGAGACGCCAGACTTCGGCAAAGATGTGGTGGTCGCCGCCGACTTCTCTTCAACCATTCTTTCCCGTCCGATTGACGTCAGCCGTTATGGTGTAATTTACGCTGGCGCGCAGAAAAATATCGGCCCGGCTGGCCTGACAATCGTCATCGTTCGTGAAGATTTGCTGGGCAAAGCGAATATCGCGTGTCCGTCGATTCTGGATTATTCCATCCTCAACGATAACGGCTCCATGTTTAACACGCCGCCGACATTTGCCTGGTATCTATCTGGTCTGGTCTTTAAATGGCTGAAAGCGAACGGCGGTGTAGCTGAAATGGATAAAATCAATCAGCAAAAAGCAGAACTGCTATATGGGGTGATTGATAACAGCGATTTCTACCGCAATGACGTGGCGAAAGCTAACCGTTCGCGGATGAACGTGCCGTTCCAGTTGGCGGACAGTGCGCTTGACAAATTGTTCCTTGAAGAGTCTTTTGCTGCTGGCCTTCATGCACTGAAAGGTCACCGTGTGGTCGGCGGAATGCGCGCGTCTATTTATAACGCCATGCCGCTGGAAGGCGTTAAAGCGCTGACAGACTTCATGGTTGAGTTCGAACGCCGTCACGGCTAATGCCGAAATTTTGCTTAATCCCCACAGCCAGCCTGTGGGGTTTTTATTTCTGTTGTAGAGAGTTGAGTTCATGGAATCCCTGACGTTACAACCCATCGCTCGTGTCGATGGCACTATTAATCTGCCCGGTTCCAAGAGCGTTTCTAACCGCGCTTTATTGCTGGCGGCATTAGCACACGGCAAAACAGTATTAACCAATCTGCTGGATAGCGATGACGTGCGCCATATGCTGAATGCATTAACAGGGTTAGGGGTAAGCTATACGCTTTCAGCCGATCGTACGCGTTGCGAAATTATCGGTAACGGCGGTCCATTACACGCAGAAGGTGCCCTGGAGTTGTTCCTCGGTAACGCCGGAACGGCAATGCGTCCGCTGGCGGCAGCTCTTTGTCTGGGTAGCAATGATATTGTGCTGACCGGTGAGCCGCGTATGAAAGAACGCCCGATTGGTCATCTGGTGGATGCTCTGCGCCTGGGCGGGGCGAAGATCACTTACCTGGAACAAGAAAATTATCCGCCGTTGCGTTTACAGGGCGGCTTTACCGGCGGCAACGTTGACGTTGATGGCTCCGTTTCCAGCCAATTCCTCACCGCACTGTTAATGACTGCGCCTCTTGCGCCGGAAGATACGGTGATTCGTATTAAAGGCGATCTGGTTTCTAAACCTTATATCGACATCACACTCAATCTGATGAAGACGTTTGGTGTTGAAATTGAAAATCAGCACTATCAACAATTTGTCGTAAAAGGCGGGCAGTCTTATCAGTCTCCGGGTACTTATTTGGTCGAAGGCGATGCATCTTCGGCTTCTTACTTTCTGGCAGCAGCAGCAATCAAAGGCGGCACTGTAAAAGTGACCGGTATTGGACGTAACAGTATGCAGGGTGATATTCGCTTTGCTGATGTGCTGGAAAAAATGGGCGCGACCATTTGCTGGGGCGATGATTATATTTCCTGCACGCGTGGTGAACTGAACGCTATTGATATGGATATGAACCATATTCCCGATGCGGCGATGACCATTGCCACGGCGGCGTTATTTGCAAAAGGCACCACCACGCTGCGCAATATCTATAACTGGCGTGTTAAAGAAACCGATCGCCTGTTTGCGATGGCAACAGAACTGCGTAAAGTCGGTGCGGAAGTAGAAGAGGGGCACGATTACATTCGTATCACTCCACCGGAAAAACTGAACTTTGCCGAGATCGCGACATACAATGATCACCGGATGGCGATGTGTTTCTCGCTGGTGGCGTTGTCAGATACACCAGTGACGATTCTTGATCCCAAATGCACGGCCAAAACATTTCCGGATTATTTCGAGCAGCTGGCGCGGATTAGCCAGGCAGCCTGAATGAACAACGGGCAATAAATAGCCAAATCTTTCTTTATCAAAACGTCGGCACATTGTCGGCGTTTTTTTTCGGACCTTGTGAGTCATTTTGATTAATGGTAGCGTCGCTTGTCAATGTAAGTTGTTGATACATAATATTTATATATGATTAATCAACGGATGATTCACATGAAGAATACTAAATTACTGCTGGCGATTGCGACCTCTGCAGCATTACTGACAGGGTGTCAAAATACCCACGGTATTGATACCAATATGGCTATCAGCTCCGGTTTAAATGCCTATAAAGCAGCAACATTAAGCGATGCCGATGCAAAAGCGATTGCCAATCAGGGCTGTGCAGAAATGGACAGCGGCAATCAAGTCGCAAGTAAATCCAGCAAGTACGGTAAACGTCTGGCAAAAATCGCCAAAGCATTGGGTAACAATATTAATGGCACGCCGGTCAACTATAAGGTTTATATGACCAGCGACGTCAACGCATGGGCGATGGCGAACGGCTGTGTTCGTGTCTACAGTAGCCTGATGGACATGATGAATGACAACGAAATTGAAGGCGTTCTGGGCCATGAACTGGGCCACGTCGCGTTGGGTCACTCGCTGGCTGAAATGAAAGCTTCTTATGCGATCGTTGCCGCACGCGATGCCATTTCAGCTACCAGCGGTGTGGCTTCCCAGCTTTCCCGCTCACAATTAGGTGATATCGCAGAAGGCGCTATCAATGCTAAATACTCCCGTGATAAAGAGTCCGAAGCAGATGATTTCTCCTTTGATCTGTTGAAGAAACGTGGCATCAGCACCCAGGGGCTGGTTGGCAGCTTTGAAAAACTGGCTAGCCTGGATGGCGGTCGCACCCAGTCCATGTTTGACTCTCACCCACCATCAACAGAGCGTGCGCAACACATCCGTGATCGTATCGCCTCTGGTAAGTAAATCATTGTCATCTTTCGGGCTGGTCTTCTGCCAGCCCGCTATAATTGCGCAATAAATCCCCATCTGAATACAGACAAAACTGGTTTTTGCACACAACGTTAACGATTTGTGGCGTCGGCGCGTATAATGCGCGCGGTTATGTTAACGGTACGCCTGTTTTAAGGAGATAAAGATGACGGCAATTGCCCCGGTTATTACCATTGATGGCCCAAGCGGTGCAGGGAAAGGCACCTTGTGTAAGGCTATGGCGGAAGCGTTGCAATGGCATCTGCTGGACTCGGGTGCAATTTATCGCGTACTGGCATTGGCGGCATTACATCACCATGTTGATGTTGCGTCGGAAGATGCGCTGGTACCGCTGGCATCCCATCTGGATGTACGTTTTGTGTCGACCAATGGCAATCTGGAAGTGATCCTCGAAGGGGAAGATGTCAGCGGCGAAATTCGTACTCAGGAAGTGGCGAATGCAGCTTCACAAGTCGCGGCATTCCCACGCGTTCGTGAAGCATTATTGCGTCGCCAACGCGCGTTTCGCGAATTACCAGGTCTGATTGCCGATGGCCGCGACATGGGAACGGTGGTATTCCCTGATGCACCAGTGAAAATTTTCCTTGACGCCTCCTCGGAAGAACGTGCGCATCGCCGCATGCTACAGTTGCAGGAGAAGGGCTTTAGTGTTAACTTTGAGCGCCTTTTGGCCGAGATCAAAGAACGCGACGACCGCGATCGTAACCGAGCGGTAGCGCCACTGGTTCCGGCAGCCGATGCTTTAGTGTTGGATTCCACCACCTTAAGCATTGAGCAAGTGATTGAAAAAGCGCTACAATACGCGCGCCAGAAATTGGCTCTCGCATAAGCGACCGAATTTGCAGTACCCCCGTTGCAATGGAATGACAGCGGGTATGTTAAACAACCCCATCCGGCATGGAGCCAGGTGGACGTTAAATATAAACCTGAAGATTAAACATGACTGAATCTTTTGCTCAACTCTTTGAAGAGTCCTTAAAAGAAATCGAAACCCGCCCGGGTTCTATCGTTCGTGGCGTTGTTGTTGCTATCGACAAAGACGTAGTACTGGTTGACGCTGGTCTGAAATCTGAGTCCGCCATCCCGGCTGAGCAGTTCAAAAACGCCCAGGGCGAGCTGGAAATCCAGGTAGGTGACGAAGTTGACGTTGCTCTGGACGCAGTAGAAGACGGCTTCGGTGAAACTCTGCTGTCCCGTGAGAAAGCTAAACGTCACGAAGCCTGGATCACGCTGGAAAAAGCTTACGAAGATGCTGAAACTGTTACCGGTGTTATCAACGGCAAAGTTAAGGGCGGCTTCACTGTTGAGCTGAACGGTATTCGTGCGTTCCTGCCAGGTTCTCTGGTAGACGTTCGTCCGGTGCGTGACACTCTGCACCTGGAAGGCAAAGAGCTTGAATTTAAAGTAATCAAGCTGGATCAGAAGCGCAACAACGTTGTTGTTTCTCGTCGTGCCGTTATCGAATCCGAAAACAGCGCAGAGCGCGATCAGCTGCTGGAAAACCTGCAGGAAGGCATGGAAGTTAAAGGTATCGTTAAGAACCTCACTGACTACGGTGCATTCGTTGATCTGGGCGGCGTTGACGGCCTGCTGCACATCACTGACATGGCCTGGAAACGCGTTAAGCATCCGAGCGAAATCGTCAACGTGGGCGACGAAATCACTGTTAAAGTGCTGAAGTTCGACCGCGAACGTACCCGTGTATCCCTGGGCCTGAAACAGCTGGGCGAAGATCCGTGGGTAGCTATCGCTAAACGTTATCCGGAAGGTACCAAACTGACTGGTCGCGTGACCAACCTGACCGACTACGGCTGCTTCGTTGAAATCGAAGAAGGCGTTGAAGGCCTGGTACACGTTTCCGAAATGGATTGGACCAACAAAAACATCCACCCGTCCAAAGTTGTTAACGTTGGCGATGTAGTGGAAGTTATGGTTCTGGATATCGACGAAGAACGTCGTCGTATCTCCCTGGGTCTGAAACAGTGCAAAGCTAACCCGTGGCAGCAGTTCGCGGAAACCCACAACAAGGGCGACCGTGTTGAAGGTAAAATCAAGTCTATCACTGACTTCGGTATCTTCATCGGCCTGGACGGCGGCATCGACGGCCTGGTTCACCTGTCTGACATCTCCTGGAACGTTGCAGGCGAAGAAGCAGTTCGTGAATACAAAAAAGGCGACGAAATCGCTGCAGTTGTTCTGCAGGTTGACGCAGAACGTGAACGTATCTCCCTGGGCGTTAAACAGCTCGCAGAAGATCCGTTCAACAACTGGGTTGCTCTAAACAAGAAAGGCGCTATCGTAACCGGTAAAGTAACTGCAGTTGACGCTAAAGGCGCAACCGTAGAACTGGCTGACGGCGTTGAAGGTTACCTGCGTGCTTCTGAAGCATCCCGTGACCGCGTTGAAGACGCTACCCTGGTTCTGAGCGTTGGCGACGAAGTTGAAGCTAAATTCACCGGCGTTGATCGTAAAAACCGCGCAATCAGCCTGTCTGTTCGTGCGAAAGACGAAGCTGACGAGAAAGATGCAATCGCAACTGTTAACAAACAGGAAGATGCAAACTTCTCCAACAACGCAATGGCTGAAGCTTTCAAAGCAGCTAAAGGCGAGTAATTCTCTGACTCTTCGGGATTTTTATTCCGAAGTTTGTTGAGTTTACTTGACAGATTGCAGGTTTCGTCCTGTAATCAAGCACTAAGGGCGGCTACGGCCGCCCTTAATCAATGCAGCAACAGCAGCCGCTTAATTTGCCTTTAAGGAACCGGAGGAATCATGACCAAGTCAGAATTGATAGAAAGACTTGCCACCCAGCAATCGCACATTCCCGCCAAGACGGTTGAAGATGCAGTAAAAGAGATGCTGGAGCATATGGCCTCGACTCTTGCGCAGGGCGAGCGTATTGAAATCCGCGGTTTCGGCAGTTTCTCTTTGCACTACCGCGCACCACGTACCGGACGTAATCCGAAGACTGGCGATAAAGTAGAACTGGAAGGAAAATACGTTCCTCACTTTAAACCTGGTAAAGAACTGCGCGATCGCGCCAATATTTACGGTTAAGTTTTTTACTCAAACTTGAACGAGAGAAAAGCACCTGTCGGGTGCTTTTTTCATTTCTCTAATCTGGAACTGGAAGCTGCCTCGCAGAGTTTTGAACAGTTTTCACCCTTTCGTTAAATTCTTCTGAATATGCCTCGGGGAACGCAAAATTCCCACCAGACAACCGCTCAACAAAGTTGCACACTTTCCATAAACAGGGAGGGGTGCATGAAAATAACGACAGTCGGTGTATGCATAATTAGCGGAATTTTTCCGTTGCTGATTTTGCCCCAATTGCCTGGGACATTAACCCTTGCGTTTCTGACTCTCTTCGCCTGCGTACTGGCATTTATCCCTGTTAAAACCGTCCGTTATATCGCGCTGACGTTGCTGTTTTTCGTTTGGGGCATATTATCAGCAAAGCAAATTTTGTGGGCAGGAGAAACCTTAACTGGCGCGACGCAGGATGCAATTGTTGAGATCACTGCAACTGACGGCATGACCACTCATTACGGTCAAATTACTCATCTACAAGGTCGACGTATATTCCCTGCGTCAGGTCTCGTGATGTATGGCGAATATCTTCCGCAAGCGGTTTGTGCTGGACAACAATGGTCAATGAAACTCAAAGTTCGTGCAGTTCATGGCCAACTTAATGATGGCGGCTTTGATAGCCAGCGTTATGCCATTGCCCAGCATCAGCCGCTCACCGGCCGTTTTCTGCAGGCAAGTGTCATTGAACCGAATTGTAGCCTGCGTGCACAGTATCTGGCGTCACTACAAACAACGCTGCAACCCTATCCGTGGAATGCGGTTATTCTTGGTTTAGGTATGGGGGAACGGTTATCCGTCCCCAAAGAAATCAAAAATATCATGCGCGATACTGGAACGGCGCATTTAATGGCGATATCGGGATTGCACATCGCTTTTGCGGCGTTGCTGGCTGCCGGACTCATTCGCAGTGGACAAATTTTTCTGCCTGGGCGCTGGATCCACTGGCAAATACCATTAATTGGCGGAATCTGCTGTGCTGCTTTTTATGCCTGGTTGACGGGAATGCAACCTCCTGCATTGCGTACCATGGTGGCGCTTGCTACGTGGGGAATGCTTAAGTTAAGTGGGCGACAGTGGAGTGGCTGGGATGTATGGATATGTTGTCTGGCGGCAATTTTGCTGATGGATCCTGTTGCCATTCTCTCGCAAAGTTTATGGCTCTCTGCCGCTGCGGTCGCGGCATTGATATTTTGGTATCAGTGGTTTCCCTGTCCTGAGTGGCAACTGCCGCCGGTATTGCGTGCAGTTGTTTCCCTCATCCATCTGCAACTGGGAATCACACTTCTGCTTATGCCCGTGCAAATCGTCATATTTCATGGCATTAGTCTGACCTCGTTTATTGCAAATCTATTAGCAATTCCCTTGGTGACATTTATCACGGTTCCGTTGATCCTCGCCGCGATGGTTGGGTGATGCTGCCAACTTACTGATTTAGTGTATGATGGTGTTTTTGAGGTGCTCCAGTGGCTTCTGTTTCTATCAGCT